>JAAYOK010000292.1 GCA_012520355.1 Bacillota bacterium
CGAACCATCGCAGATATCATCCGTGAGTCGTATAGTTCAGTTGGATGTGGGTATCGGATCGGAGGCGATGAGTTTTGTGTCTTAAGTACTTGCTTCGATGAGGAGAAAATCAGCGAGGCTAATGCTGGGTTCTTGGCGAATATCCGCGGGGCAAGAAGTAGTGATCCGAAGATTCCCTTCGTTTCCATGGGACATGCTTTCTACGACTCCTCCTTAGGACTTAGGGAAGCTGTGGAGGTAGCATCGGGAGCTGTTTGCCTATAAGCGGGGACATAAAGAGCAGGGGGCAAAAAAAGACGATGCAGCTCAGTAGCTTGCATCGTTTTTTGCGTATGGAGCTGGTGGTGGGAATCGAACCCACAACCCCGGCATTACGAGTGACGTGCTCTACCATTGAGCCACACCAGCAAAAATATGGAGCGGACGACGAGATTCGAACTCGCAACCCTCGGCTTGGGAAGCCGATGCTCTACCATTGAGCCACATCCGCTTTCTGCTTATCATTATAAGAAAAACGCCGGTAGAAATCAAGGGTATTCTCTAGGTTTTGTGCAGGAAAGGTAGGGGTTAGAGAGAACTATAAGTGTGCTTCTTGAAAGGCGTGAGAACAATGCTGACCCTCAGACGTACTGCAATTGTACTAATTCTTCTTATTTTCGTGTCTCCCACTCTGTGGGCCCGGGATTATATTGAGATTTGGCCTGAAGGTTGGTCGGAAATCACTCCCCATTTTGCCACCAGTATCTTTGGCGAGCGTTTTTTCGTTCGGAGTGATTCCTCCGGGACAAGCTTTTTGAGCGTAGATGGTCAGTACTTCAGAGAACTCAACTTGACCTATCGTTGGCAGCAGGAGTCTAAAGTAGAAGAAGTGGTATTGCGAGGCGGTGCCGAAATAGGCGGCGCCTTTTTGGGGCTAGATCAAAAGGGTGGCCGACATGTTCTGTGGCTCGAACGCACCGGCAGGGAAAACACCATTCAATATGTATCCTTTCAGAACATAGGTGAGGACCATATGCCCTCTATCTTGTTTCAGACGAACCAGTCTTTGCAGGATCTAGGGGCGTATCAAGCCGATGATCTCACCCATGTGGTGTGGGCTGAGCGGGACGGGCACTTCCAGATTCGCTATGCTCTGGTGCAAGACGGTGAGATCGCGCAGCTGGAGACCATCACTCACACAAGTGATGTGTCAGTGAAACCTAGTGTTGTGGCTACCTCAGACGGAAAAGCCCATGTGGCCTGGATGGAAACGACGCCTCTTGGCGTGGAGATCCAGTATAGCAGAAGAGAAGAGGCTGGCTGGACCAAACCCCGACGCATAGGGGAAGGATCTGTGCAAGACATTGAGCAAGGCGGCCGTATAGCCATGGCAGTAGTGGACGGAGACGTCAAGCTGGCCTGGTCTGCCTTACCCCGTAACAGTAATCGCCTAGCTGTTTTTCTGGCTACGCTGAATCAGGATGAGGTTCAGACGCCCATGATGTTGGCGTCTGGCAGTAGGCCCCAGTTTGTTACGGGCTCAGCTGGGCTCGAGCTTGTGTGGCAAGGAACCGGCCCCTTTGGCGCCCAGATCAATTATCTGGATCAGGAGGGGGAGGTAACCAACCTGACGGTGGGCCGCAAAGGTGCTTTTCGGCCTGAAGCATATGGGCAGAATGGTTTCACGTATGTTTATTGGTTGCAGGCGGAACCAGATGGTGGCTACCGCGTCTATGGCATCAGTAACGAAGACCCCAAAGCCATGTCTCTTTGGCGGAGAGTGGGCATTGATGAGAACTCTCCCTGGTATCATCTTCTGTTCTTGTTCTTAAGTACCTTTATGCTCGCCGGGGTCTATACCCTGATGAATTTCGGAGTCATGTTAGTTGCGGGAGTGATGTATACTCTCCTCCAAAGGATGAGGGCATACCAGAATCAAGGACCTTTTTATCGGGTAGCCTTGTTGGCCACACTGATGTTGGTTGTCCGCCGTTTACCCATTCCCGCTGGTAGTCCACAATTCTTTGGTTTGGTGCACCAAGGGATCGCTACGATCCTGGCTACCTTGGGGACTTGGATCATACTTAGGCGGGTCAGGCAACGGGGAATGTTTTTGACCATCGGTACTATGCTTCTGTGGATGCTACTTTATCAGTTCTTTGCTTTAATTCCCCAAACGATTCTACGTTAATCTGTCTGAGCATAAACCGGGAGGTCGTATGATGAGTAAGAAGCAATCTTGGCAAACGATTGCCACCATCCTACTTGTATTTTTGGGCGGAATGGCCATCATTTTCGCGAGCTTTGCCCTCGGTGGATTTCCCTTTATAAGTGAACCCAGGCCGGAAATGGCCTGGGTCGAGTTAGCTCTGCTCTTGGTTTTGTTGGTGTTTCCCCTATTTCGTTAGCTTGTCAATAATCGTCATGATCTCTGTGATCTTCTCTTCAGCATCATCTGTCTCCACAGCTTCCCTCACGCAGTGGTCGATGTGGTCGTGGAGAATTTGACTATTTACATTGCGTAGGATGGCCTGGGTGGCTAGAATCTGATTGGAAATATCCACGCAGTACCGATCTTCCTCCACCATCCGCATGAGCCCATCGATTTGGCCCCGTGCGGTTTTGAGAAGTCGCATCACTTTCTCACGGTCGCTTCTCATAGCCCCAGAAAGCCCTTTTTATCGGAAACAGAGACAACCTCATAACCTGCCTCACTCACGGCGGCCCGTACAGCGTTCTCGTCCCAGGCTCCATCCACAGAGATGATGGCCTGGTCTTTTTTGTGATTGACAGTGGCCTTAAGACCTGGAAGTTTGTTAAGAGCGGTTTCTACTCTTTTTTGACAGTGCTCACAGGTCATACCTTTAATCTTTACAACTTTCTTCATGATCAACACTCCCATCTATTTGTTTGGATCAAAGCGCCGGAGGCGCAAGGCATTGGATACGACGAAAATCGAACTCAGACTCATGGCTGCCGCTGCATACATGGGGTTCAACCTCCAGCCAAAGAAGGGGTAGAGGAGACCTGCTGCGAGGGGAATGCCGAGTGTGTTGTAAAAAAAGGCCCAAAAGAGATTCTGTTTAATGTTGCGAAGCGTAGCCTTGCTCAGCTTGATTGCGGTTGTTACATCCTTCAGATCGTCTTTCATCAAGACTATATCAGCTGATTCAATGGCCACATCTGTCCCAGCTCCAATGGCAATACCCACGTCAGCCCTGGCTAGGGCAGGGGCATCGTTGACGCCGTCTCCCACCATGGCAACGATCTGGCCTTGTCCTTGAAGATTACGAATCTCACGTTCTTTATCTTCTGGCAGAACCTCGGCAATTACCGTTTTGATGCCTAATTCACGGCGAATGGCTTCAGCCGTCCTCTTGTTGTCACCTGTTAACATCACCACATCAATTCCCAGCTTGGTTAGATCTTGAATTGCCTGTTTGCTGGTGGGTTTCACAACGTCGGCTACCGCAATGATGCCTAGGATCTGACCTTGACTGGCAAAGTACATGGGGGTTTTCCCCTGTTCTGCTAAGCGATCTGCTTTGGCTTCGAACTCACCAAGGTCGATTTCATTGTCCCGCATAAAAGAGAGGTTCCCTGCGAGGTAGACTTGATTGTTGATGGTGCCTTGGACACCCTTACCTGGCACGGCCAGAAAGTCTTCCACGGACTCCAAGGGAATTTGCTCTTCTTGGCCCTTGGTGACAATTGCCTCAGCCAAAGGGTGTTCCGATGGTTTTTCCAAAGAGGCACCAAGCGTCAGGAGCTCTGTTGGACTCAAGTTGGAACCTGGTACGATATCGGTTACTTGAGGTTTGCCTTCGGTAATGGTACCAGTCTTATCAAGCACTACAGTATCAACAGCATGGGAGGTTTCTAGGGCTTCAGCAGATTTAATTAGGATGCCATGGAGAGCTCCTTGGCCAGTGCCCACCATGATGGCCACTGGAGTGGCCAGACCTAGGGCGCATGGGCAGGAGATGACCAAGACTGCGACACCAATTGTCAAAGCAAACTCAAAGGGATAGCCTAAGAGTAACCAAACGATAAAGGCTGCGATGGAAATGGTGATCACCGCAGGTACAAAGATGCCGCTGATTTTATCCGCTAACTTGGCAATGGGCGCCTTTGAGGAACTTGCCTCTTCCACCAAACGAATGATCTGGGCCAAGGTGGTGTCATCACCAATCCGTGTTGCTCTGAAGCGGAACGCCCCAGCTTTGTTGATGGTAGCAGAAATAACTTGATCGCCCACGCCTTTGGCCACAGGAATGCTCTCACCTGTTAGGGCCGATTCATCCACCGCAGAATTTCCCTCCACAATGACACCATCCACAGGGATGCTTTGCCCCGGCTTGATTACGATAATGTCGCCCTCGACCAGGTTCAGAACGGGAACTTCCACTTCTTGTCCATCTCGAATCACAGTGGCAACCTTGGGTGCTAGATCAATCAGTTTCGCAATAGCATCAGAGGTGCGACCCTTAGAACGGGCTTCTAGGAACTTTCCTAGGGTAATCAGGGCCAAAATCATGGCTGCGGATTCAAAGTAGAGATCGTGGCTATAACGCATAACAAGGTCTAAATCGCGATGGCCCAGTCCCCAGCCGATGCGAAACATAGCGAACACACCGTAGACAATGGCGGCTCCAGAACCAATAGCGATCAGTGAGTCCATGTTCGGACTGCGGCGCCATAGGGTCTTAAAACCTGTTTGATAGTACTTGCGGTTTATATAGACCACAGGCAAGGTCAGGAGAAATTGCGTCAGGGCCATGGTTGTAGCATTCTCGACACCAAGTAGGAACGAAGGGACGGGTAGACCAACCATGTGTCCCATGGCAACATACATCAACAGGATCATAAAGACCATGGAGACGATAGTGCGCTGCTTCATCTCGTCGATTTCGTCTTGAACATGGTTTTTATCGGCGTTTGCAACCTGACTTTCAGCCCCTGCCAGGGAGGCGCTATACCCAGCGTCAGTAACCGCAGAAATAATGGAGCTCGCTTCCACCACAGTATCGTCAAACTCTACTGTCATATGATTGGCCAGAAGATTTACGTTAACGGAGGAGACCCCATCCATATGTCCAACCGCTTTTTCTACAGCGGCGGAACAGGCGGAGCAGGTCATTCCGACTACATTGAACTTTTCTTTCTTCACAAGGTTCACTCCTCACTACACCCCCGGGGGGTGTTGTTGATTCGAGTATACAGGATCATTTTGCTCAGTGTCAAGGGAAAAAACAATTCCCGTACGGATTGAAAAAGACAAGGGGAATTTTGCCAAGTAACGAAGAACGAAGGTAAGACTTAGGAACGGAGGGCAAGCCATGTTTAGGTTTAGACAGCTCAAGGTAGTGATGGTGATCGTATCGCTTCTTCTCCTATGTGTGTTGCTTTCCGTAAAGAGCGAAGCCAAGTGGAGTGACGAGGTTCGGACCATTATCGCTGGCAATCGGCCCCGCTTTGAGAGGGAGCTAGATCTGGACCAACTAAGAGAAAAATTTGCCGCCTATCTCTATCCCTTTGACTCATTTTCCAGTGAGCCGGTTCTCAAGCTCGAAGCCCTCGAGGCTGTGAGTCCCGCCCTACGTCTTTCTCGCCAGCAGGCTTTAGAGGATGTGGAGTATCTTTTTTCCCTCCTGAAATATGGATATGTGGGGTATCAGTATTTTGGTGGCGATGAGCGTTTCCTTGCGGCTCGCGACTTGATGATTGAACGATTGGTAGACAGATCTCACGAGTTTTCTACGTTCTGGTTTTTTGAACTGCTTTGTCAGCATTTAGACTTTATCAATGATGGCCATTTTTCCATCGAGAATTATACCTTTCGGCATGGGCATTCCATGTGGATGGATTTTACCTTGGATTTTTTCCGAGACGAACACGGCTATTACAGGGAAGATGGGGAAGGTCGGGAGTACGTAGAAACGGTGAATGGCGAGGTGCCCGATGGATACTTTTGGCCAGCACTGAACTCTGCAGGGGAAGTTGTCTATCGAATCGGTAAGCTCGAAGCGGATCATGTCGAGTCAGACGATTTTGAGTTAATGGAGCTTATTTTGCGATCAGGTCAAGCACAAAGACAAGACTACGCAGTCTTGGAACAGGCCAGTGGTAGAGGCGTACATGGTCAGGGCTATGAACGGTTCTTTCAGGATGGCATTCCCATCATTTCGCTTAAGGATTTCCCCGATTCTCCAGAGATGGAGCAATTTGTCTTAGATGCCTCTGAGCTCAAACATGAGGACATGCTTGTTATCGACCTACGAGGGAATCGAGGGGGATATGGGGGACATCTAGGACAGTGGCTCGATGTATTCACCGATGGGGCTTATACAGTAGGCCCTTATTTCCGTGCCGTCTTAGCCACCAAGACAGCCTCTGATCTGCTACTTCATTCGTATCCCCTCTTGCTAACAGATTTCACAGGTGGGGAGATGAGGGAACCATACATTTGTCTGGAAACGGGTTGGTCAGAGATCTTCACCCATACTACCCTGGAGGAGACCCCTAATCCTGTGAAGATCGTAGTTCTCATGGATTCAGACACTGTATCGGCGGGGGAGGCATTTGTAGAGGTCCTCAGGCATATGGAGAACGTTGTGTTTCTCGGTACGAATACGGCAGGCGTCTACTCAACGGGAAACCCGGTACATGCTGTCCTACCCAACTCAGGGCTAGCACTGTTTTTTGGCACGACCTTAACCTTGACAATGGATTCGTCGGGCTTTATTGATCGAGAAGGAATAGGCTTTATGCCAGATTTTTGGGTTCAGCCAGGGGATGCTCTCGAGACAGCCCTTGGATTTATCCGCAAACATCATGGGTTCCAATAATGTTGCTTTTCCTCCGCAGAGCTGTTATAATTACCTTGTCGTAAAAAAGAGCGCCTATAGCTCAGCGGATAGAGCACCGGCCTCCGGAGCCGGGAGCGCAGGTTCAATTCCTGCTAGGCGCGCCATATCAATCATAAATCCGAATCATCGCCCCGTCCCAAGGCGAAGGTTCGGTTTTTTCTTGCCCATTATGGATTGCAACAAGTGACTATTTCTGGTAAAATCCAGGTATTGGAGGTGAAATGATGAATGTCAGCTTAGTTAACACGGTACTAGATAGACTCGCCCATAGCATATCTTCAATTTCGCAAGAGATGCGTTTTTACGGGAGAGATCTGTCCAAAAATGAATAGTGTAAACTGAGCAAGAATCATCATTTTGAATACATAAAGAGGTATTCCCGGGTATGGTTTCTTGCCCGGGTTTTTTGATTGCTACGCAATCACCTAAAGTTTCCTTTCTCCAAGACCTGGGCCTGATTTCAATCCTTGCTCAGGTCTTTTTTTGACCCGGATATGAGGAGGAAAAAGAATGATTGAGATTGCTGTTGAAGCTGTGGAGAAATACTACGGGGCCAATCATGTCCTCAAAGGAGTCACCTTTGAGGTTCATCAAGGTGAGATTGTGGGACTTTTGGGGAAAAATGGCACGGGAAAGTCGACGCTTTTCCAGATCTTAGCTGGCAACGAAGACGTTGACGGAGGACGAAAGATTGTTAGGAAAGGGGCGAGTATCGGATTACTGGAGCAAATTGCAAGTTTCCCCGCAGACCATACACCTAACGATGTACTCCAGGAGGCCTTCGCACCTTTGCGGGATGTTCAAGAGGAAATGGAAGAACTCGAAGCCATCATGGCCCATCAACCGTCAGCTGCTGTCTTGCGGCGCTACGGTGAGCTGCAGCATCACTTCGAACTACAAGGCGGATACGGCATACAAGATCGGATCAATCGGGTTTGCACGGGTTTGAAGATTGATGAGAGCATGAGAAAAAAGAGATTCCATGTCCTCAGTGGCGGAGAACAAACCCGCGTCATGCTAGGAAAACTCATCCTTGAGAATCCCGATGTTTTACTTCTAGATGAGCCAACAAACCATCTTGATTTGGCTTCCATCGAATGGCTGGAGGAATACTTGAAGTCCCATCAAGGGACGGTCATCATCATCTCCCATGACCGCTACTTCCTCGACAAAGTGGTGGATAGAATTATCGAAATCGTCGATGGGAAAGCAGAGCTCTATCCAGGCAATTACTCCTACTTTGTCCAGGAAAAACAGGCCCGCTATGAAAGTCAGTTGGAACGCTATGAGCGCCAACAGAAGGAAATCAAAAGACTAGAACAGGCGGCCAAGCGCATGCATGACTGGGCCCAAAGGGCAGATAATGAGGCTATGCATAAGCGGGCCTTCAACATCGAGAAACGAATCGAACGAATGGAGACCATCGATAAGCCCCTACGCGAACAGGGGATGTCTTCTCGCTTCTCCGAGGTAAGCTCCCTGAGTAAAGATCTGATTACGATCACAGGCCTAGCCAAACGTTTTGGCCCAAAGATCGTCCTGGACGACCTGGACTTTAGGGTGCGTAGAGGCGAAAGGGTGGCCATACTCGGTACGAACGGGTCGGGCAAGTCAACACTGCTGAAGGTGATTGTGGGCGAAGAGAATCCAGACAGGGGAAGCGTCAACATGGCAAGCAGTGTCAAATGGGCTTACTTACCCCAGATCATCGCTTTTCCTGAGCCTTCCTGGACGGTGTTGGACACAGTGATTCACACACTGCGGTTACCAGAGGGCCTGGCCAGGAACTGCTTAGCCAAATACAAGTTCAGACAGGATGATGTCTTTAAGACCGTGGAAAACCTCTCGGGGGGAGAGAAAAGTAGACTCCAGCTTTGTCTGATGATGGAAACCGATGTGAACCTTCTTCTCCTCGATGAGCCCACAAACCACCTCGATATTGATTCTAGAGAGTGGCTCGAAGAGGCTCTGGCAGAGTTCAAAGGGGTACTGGTGTTCGTATCGCATGATCGGTACTTTATTAACAAGTTTGGCAACAGAGTAGTGGAGATCGATGAGGGCAAAGCCAAGAATTATGGCGGAGATTATGAGTATTACAAAGAGCGAAAAGAGTCTCTCGCTCCCGTGAGCCAGGGAAGAACCAAAGTCAAGGCGGCGAGTCAACAGAAGTCTACGGGAACGTCAAAAAGGAAATTCCAGTTAGAATCGGAGATTTACGAACTGGAAGAAAGAATCGGAGCAATCACGGTGGAGCTCGAGAAGCTCGGCGATGATTATTCCGCCATGATCGATCTCTACGAGGAAAGAATCAAACTCGAGGACGAACTCGAGCAAGCGTATGATCTGTGGGTCCAATCTGAACAAGGCGACTAACACCCAAGGCATGAGAACATTTGGGCAGGAGTTGCGAATTTATTGTCCAACTATTCAAAGGAAGGAACATGAAGGGAGTCGAAGTGATGAAAATAGGCGTCTTTTCTGTGCTGTATGGAGATTTATCTCTGCCAGCCATGCTTGACAAAATAAAAAGTTTCGGGCTTAACACGGTGGAAATTGGCTGTGGGGGCTATCCTGGTAAGGACCATTGCGATCCGGAGGTACTCTTGGCGGATCCGAAAAAGCTCGATGAATTTCAGCAAACCTTGCGTGATGCAGGTGTGGAAATTAGTGCGTTGAGTGTGCATGGTAATGCTCTCCATCCCAATCCTGAAATCGCTCAGCGTTTTCATGAGGATTGGCGAAACGCTTGTCGGCTAGCCGGTAAGCTGGGCATTGAAATCATCAATACGTTTTCAGGTTGCCCTGGAGATAGTGATCAGGCCAAGTATCCGAACTGGGTGACTTGCTCTTGGCCAACCGATTTCTTCGAAATCCTCAAATGGCAATGGGAGGAGAAGATCATTCCCTATTGGCAAGAGGAAAGCAAGTTTGCCTTGGAGCATGGTGTTAACAAGATTGCCTTTGAAATGCATCCCGGTTTCGCTGTGTATAATGTGGACACCTTACTTAAGCTTAGAGAAGCGGTGGGGGAGACGATTGGTGCCAACTTCGATCCATCCCATCTTGTTTGGCAAGGGGTTGATCCTGTGGCAGCCATTCGGGAGCTCGGCAAGCATCAGGCCATCTTCCATTTCCATGCCAAGGATACCCACATTGATCCATACAACACGGCCATCAATGGTGTCTTAGATACAAAGGAATATGATCGGTTACCCGAACGTTCTTGGCTCTTCCGCTCTGTCGGTTACGGCAAGGACTATAAATACTGGAAAGATATTGTGAGTGCCTTACGTTTGGTTGGTTATGATTACGTCTTGAGCATCGAACATGAAGATGCTCTCGCCTCCATTGATGAGGGATTCGGCAAAGCGGTCCGGTTCTTACAGGAGGTTATTCTCAACGAACCAATGCCCCAAGCATGGTGGATCTAGTATAAAACGCAAGGAGGAGCAAAATGACAGCACGTATTATTGATGGGAAAGGTATTGCTGCGGAAATCCGTGAAGACCTCAAAAAAGAGGTGGCTGAGCTAACAGCCAAGGGCAAGACCCCGGGTTTAGTTGTAATCTTAGTTGGTGATGATCCTGCATCTACAGTCTATGTTCGCAATAAGGAACGATCCAGCAAAGAAGTTGGCATCAACTCAACCGTTCATCGTTTGCCAGCAGAAACCACCAGGGAGGAACTCCTTGGCCTCATCGAACAGTTGAACAATGATGCTACTGTCCATGGAATCTTAGTGCAATTGCCTCTGCCTGATCATTTGGATGAAGAAGAAGTGATTAATACCATCTCTCCAGAGAAGGACGTTGACGGTTTTCATCCCATTAACGCCGGCAAACTCTTAATCGGTGATGATGATGCCTTTGTGGCTTGTACACCTGCGGGGGTTTTAGAGCTTGTGAAGCGTACAGGAGTCTCCATCCAAGGCAAAAACGTGGTCATCGTAGGACGCAGTAACATTGTTGGTAAGCCTGCTGCCGTTCTCTTCCTGCAAGAGCATGCCACAGTCACTGTTTGTCACTCCCGCACAAAAGACGTGGCTGAAGAGTGTCGCCGCGCCGACATTTTGATCGCAGCAGTTGGGCGACCAGAAATGATCAAAAAGGACTGGGTGAAGCCTGGCGCCGTGGTCATCGACGTAGGTATTAACCGTGTCGATGGCAAGCTCGTCGGTGACGTCGACTTTGAAGGTGTCAAGGAAGTTGCCAGCGCCATAACGCCTGTTCCCGGTGGAGTTGGGCCCATGACGATTGCCATGCTACTTAGAGCGACAGTAGAGTCGGCTGCTCGGGCATAAAGGGCAGAGCAAACTGGCGCATGACGGTGAAGAGGTGACGGGCTTCCTCAATGTTTCCAGTGACGGGAATAGCCCAGCCGTAGGTCTTGCGGAATGACTGTGTTTCCCAAAACGGGGCAAAACAGTTCTCCCACGTCGCTCCTTCCAGTTTGTCTAGGAGAGGAGCTAGGCCTTGGCCAAGGTATAAATCATGGGCAAAGTCGTCTTGGATGATGAGAAGATCCCCATCACCAGCCCGGAGCATATCCACCAAGTCAGAGCGATTGGTAGCATGGAGAACACTCCATTCCGTCTGCAAATCATTGGCTAGAATCTCGGATTCTAGCCAATTTTTTATGTCGTAATACTCTGTTTCTGTCCCCAGGAACCAGATCAAGTGACCATCATAGATGGATTGGGTTGGAACTAGGGACTGAAAGGGGAGCCAGACGAGGATGACTAAGGGTACGAACAAGAGGGCCCCTATCAGGAGGAAAGACCAGGGGCTCATGGGTGCAGGAGGTGGATCAAGCCTGGGAGGACGGGGGTTTTGCTCCTTGTCCCTTTTGGCTTCCCTGGCTTCTTTCTTGGTGCGGATGTACTTCTTCTGCGCTTCAAGGTGGTCACGATAACTCAAAAGATTCCCCTTCCTGTTGTTTGCCATAGGGTCTTTTTCTAGTATTGCCTCCTGGCAAGGAGGATATTGCTAGGAAGAGGAGTAAGTTATATACAATTTCATATCCGATCTAGGTACAGCTTGCCGAACGTCATCGTTTTGGCAAGACGTATAATAGGGAAGTTGGGCTCATTTTGAGAAACCACGCGGTCCCGCCACTGTATCCAAGGAGCAGCTCAGATGAATCCACTCACATCGGTGGGGAAGGAATGAGTTTGCGTTGAATTGGGAGCCAGGAGACCTGCCTAGATCGCAGTGTTAGAACCATCTTGCGCGGAACGGGAGGTGCTTTTTCTATTGTTTAGTCCCCTAGCGATGTGCTGATGCTGTGCTCAGTAGTCCTAGGGAATTTATTTTTGAAGGAGCGATATCTCAGATGAAACAAAAAACAGTTCTAATTTTAGTCCTAATCCTTGCCATAGGCTTAGGTGTTGCTGAGGCTGCGCCGGAGCGGATTGTGTCTCTAGCGCCAAGTATTACCGAAAACCTCTTTTCCCTTGGAGTAGGGGAAAAGGTTGTTGGAGTTACGAGTTGGTGCGACTATCCAGCAGAAGCCAGGACAAGAACGGTCATCGGCGATGCACTCAATCTCAATATCGAGCTGCTTCTGAGCCTAGAACCGGACCTTGTTGTGGGAGATTCGACTCTAGTGCAAAGTCATATAGAGAGCCTAGAGGCTCTTGGCATACCCACCTTTATTATTGGGCCTTCCACCATAGCCGAAGTGGAGCAATCCCTCATTAACCTAGGAGACGTGGTGGGAGCCAAAGAAAAAGGCGAAGAACTGGCTCTGGCCATGAGAACTCGCCAAGAAGAGCTGGTACAACGCGCCCAGCGTCCTCGCGCAGTCCGTGTCTTTCTCGAAATCTGGAACGAGCCCTTGATGACTGTGGGTCCTGGCAGTTTTATGGATGAACTCATTGTGCTTGCAGGCGGCCAGAATATTGCAGGTGATTCGCCCAACCCATGGCCGATTTTCAGTGAGGAACTGGTGATTGAGCGGGATCCAGAGGTTGTGATCTTAACCAGTTTTAATCTGGAAGAAGCTCTCAGCCGCCCAGCTTGGCAGGTGACCACTGCTCTGCAAAAAGGGGATGTCTATGAAGTTAACCCTGATCTTTACTCCCGTACGACCCCTCGCCTCTTAGACGCCCTGGCTGAACTCATTGCGATCTTGGATGCGGTTGGGGCAAAGTGAGGTTGCGTAGAGTAGGACTCATCATCATCTTCATACTAGCTGTAGTCTTGGTGGCTACAGCCCTAGGCTCAGTTAGGATTCCTCTGGGGGAGGTTCTTCGCATCTTAGCCTCAAGGGTGCCAGGGCTGAGTCAAGTGGTGCAGGGGGATTGGTCGAAGTCCCGGGAGGCGATCGTCCTCAGTGTTCGTTTACCGCGGGTACTTTTAGCCTTGGTAGTAGGGGGAGGGCTCAGTGTCTCGGGCGTCCTATTTCAGGGGAGTCTGCGAAACCCCTTAGCGGATCCCTATATCATTGGCGTCTCGGCAGGTGCTTCTCTGGGGGCCACAGCGGCACTACTTTTCCTGATTCCCCGAGGTTGGGTCGGTTTCGGCACCTTGCCCCTTTTTGCCTTCATAGGAGCAATGCTGGCCACTTGGGTCGTGAGCCGTCTAGGACAACAAAGGGGACGCTTGGAACCAACGAGTCTTATTTTGGCTGGCGTAGCTGTCAGCGCTGTATTGACTGCCATTGTTTCACTGTTAATGGTACTACGCATTCAAAACCTCACCGATGTCTACATTTGGCTTATGGGTAGTCTTTCTGGACGTGGGTGGCAGCATTTAGCGGTGGCCACTCCCTATGTCCTTGTTGGGGTTTTGTTAGCCCTCTGGCTGGCGAAGGACCTAAATGTATACTTGCTCGGTGAAGAGGCAGCCCATAGTTTGGGCATTGATGTCCAGCGTCTGCAAAGCTTGGTGCTGGTCATCGGTTCCTTGGTGGCCGCTGCCTGCGTTTCTGTTTCAGGGGTGATTGGCTTTGTGGGGCTGATGGTTCCCCATGCCTTGCGCCTGATTGTGGGGGCCGAACATCGGCGTTTGATCCTACATTCCCTCTGGGTTGGAGCCATCTTTTTGCTGGTCGCAGATACCTTAGCTCGCACCTTGCTCTCCCCCACCGAACTGCCAGTAGGCATTATTACCGCCTGTGTGGGCGGACCCTTCTTCATTTTCCTGATGAAACGAGGCTCAGGCTATCATGGTAGATAAGATTCGTCTGGAAAACGTCAGCTATTCCTATGAGCAGATTCCTGTGGTGAAAAATCTAAGTTTGCGTGTGCAAACTTCGTTATTCTATGGTGTTGTGGGTCCAAATGGAGCCGGAAAATCCACGTTGCTCAAACTCATGGATGCTTACTTGAAGCCACAACAGGGCACCGTTTTTCTGGGTGGTAAACCCTTGAGTTCCTATAGCCTATCTGAGTTAGCCAAGGAGATTGCCATGATCCCCCAGCATTCCCACTACTTTCCTTTTACAGTAGAAGAAATGGTTTTGTTGGGGCGAACTCCCTTTTACACTCGCCTAGGTAAGCCTGGTCCAGACGACTTGAAGATTGCCAAGGAGGCCATGGAAGTAACCGGTGTCCATCACTTAGCCAGCCGTCTCGTGAGTGACTTAAGCGGGGGAGAACGGCAGCGTGTAACCTTGGCCCGAGCTTTTGCTCAGCGTACAGAAGTCCTCTTACTCGATGAGCCTACAACACATTTGGACCTTGAGCACCAGATTAGCACCTGTCGTCTTTTGAAGGAACGGACGAAGGAGGGAGTCACGGCAGTAGCGGTCCTTCATGATCTGAATCTAGTGTCAAGTTTTTGTGATTATGTCTTCGTCTTAGACCAAGGGAAGCTGCGAGCAGAAGGAGTTCCTGCTCAAGTCTTTACACCTGATTTGATCCAAGAAGTCTTTCGTGTCTCCATTCCTCGCCTTGACCATCCACTCACGGGCCGACCTGTCATAGTTCCATAAATCGCATCTTCTCCGGATATACTATGGTCAAACGTATAGGATAGGGGAGATTCCATGAAATGGCGTCTTAGTCTAGGAATAACTATCTTGCTTTTGGCCGTTTTTATGATTTGGTCCATCTTGAGTCCAACCGAAACACCCTTAAGTGAAACGCCTGTTGAGTCCCAGGAACCGGTTGGCAACTGGGAGGAACCAATCGTCCAGGCCGTCTCGAAAGTTGGTCCTGCAACGGTTAGAATTGATACAACACGGGAAGTCCTTGTAGATCAGTTCTTTTTCCAGCAGCTCCAAGAACAACGGGGGATTGGTTCTGGTGTCATTTACCGTGATGATGGTTATATCTTAACAAACTATCATGTGGTGGCTGATGCAGAAGATATTATGGTGGAACTAGCGGATGGGAGGCGCTTTCCAGGATCGGTGGTAGGAGGCGATCCCTTGACGGATCTGGCTGTGGTAAAAGTCGAGGCAGATGGACTACAGGTGGCCAGTTTTGCCGATTCCAATGAACTGCGCGTTGGTCAGCTCGCCATTGCCATCGGTAACCCCCTGGGACAATCCAACACGGTTACCACAGGTGTGGTCAGTGCTGTCAATCGAGATCTGCTGGTGGACCCTGGTGAGAACCGCTATCTAGAGGGCATGATTCAAACGGATGCGGCCATTAATCCAGGGAACTCTGGTGGTCCTTTGATTAACCAAGGTGGTGAGGTAATCGGTGTGACGACTGCCATCATTGAACAGGCTGAAGGGATTGGCTTTGCCATTCCATCCACCACCGCCAAGACCATTGGCGATCAGATCATAGCTCAAGGACGGCCGCTTCGCCTAGGTGTCTTAGGTGGATCCCTCACACCTGCCTTAGTCAGAAGTCTGCGGGACCAGGCCGGTCTCAATTTGGCGGTGGAACGGGGAGCTTTCTTGACTCGGGTCTTGCCCAATACTCCAGCGGCCGAGGCTGGTTTGTCCCAGGGAGATGTGGTCACTGCCGTTGATGGGCAGGAGATTGCCGGCATGCGGGAACTGCAAGATGCAGTACAAAGGGCTGGTTTTGGTGGTAGTTTGGAGCTAACCTATTATCGGGGTGAAACGGTGCGTCAAGCCCATGTCCAGCTCTGAACTTCGTTAACGATTTGGCCAGAGAGTGCCCAAAGACCTCTGGTCTTTTTCTTTTTTTTACTTCTGATTGTGTTATGATACATATGAATGCACAGTTTTCCAAGGGAGGAAAAGCATGTATGTAGTTTGTGCTGACCATCTGGAACATGCCATTGACGAATTTGTCGATATTTACGAAACTCCTCCAGATCTTTACGAATTAGAAAGAGTATCCTTCACCGACTGGAGCAGCCCTTCCCATTGCACGTTTTGTCAAAAGCCCCCGGTGTACTTAGTTGTCTGATTTTCCAAAGGGGGCGGTGGCATGAATGTACAAGTTGTTGCAGTGGGAAGAATCAAGGAGAAATTCTTGGACCTGGGACTCAAGGAGTATAGCAAGAGAATGGGTCGTTATGGTCGTTTTCAAATGGTTGAAATCAAAGAGGAGAGCTTTAACGAGCCCTTAAGCGACAAAGAAGTGGAGCAAGTTCTCCAGCGTGAAGGAGAACGAATCTTGGCTGCCATCAAGCCCCGTGCCTATGTGTTTGCCCTAGATCGGCTGGGTGAGCCTTGGAGTTCAGAAGAACTGGCCGCGCAGTTTCAACGTCTCGCAGTGAGCGGCACAAGTGAACTCGTCTTTGTAATTGGCGGTTCTTTAGGACTTGATCCAAGGGTGATCGCCCGGGCGGACGTCGTCTTATCGTTTTCTGCCTTTACCTTTCCTCACCAGCTCATGCGTCTTATTCTACTCGAACAGATCTATCGAGCCTTCACGATTGTGGCAGGAGAACGGTATCATAAATAGGAAAGGAGGAAGTTTGATGCGTTGGAACAAAATCTCTGATGCAGTGATTAGGCGTTTGCCTTTGTACTTACGAGTCTTAGATGATCTAGCCGAAGAATCTGAAGCTGAATCCATTTCTTCCCAGGAGCTTGGTGTGCGGGCTGGAGTAGGACCAGCCCTAGTACGTAAAGATTTGGCATGGTTTGGTGAGTTCGGTAAGCAAGGGGTAGGGTATGAGATAGGGTTTTTGCGTGACGAGTTGCGCAAAATTCTTAATCTGGACTCGAAGTTACCAGTAGCCTTGGTAGGTGTAGGAAGTCTAGGCTCTGCTCTCACACGCTATCACGTGAGGCGATTTGAAGAAGACGCTAGTTTTAACCTTGAGCTCGTAGCTCTGTTTGATAATAACTTAACAAAGATTGGGGATTCAGTGGAAGGAATCCCTGTTTATGGTTTAGAAGATATCAAACATCAAGTAAAGGAAAAGGGTCTCAAGATCGTGATCGTCACGGTTCCGGCCCAAAGCGCCCAAGATGTAGTCAATCAATTTGTTGATGCTGGGATTCAGGGCATCTTGAACTTTGCACCTGTCAAACTAAAAGCGCCTGATACGGTTCATGTGGTTAACACAGATGTCTCGTTAGAACTGCAACGCTTAGCCTACTATGTACCAAGCGTATCACCGAATTGATTTTGAAGGAGGAGACGCATTGTCCCAACAGATTGATCTTCTTGTCATTGGTGGAGGACCTGCTGGTTACTCTGCCGCCATTCGAGCTCGCCATCTGGGCAAGAGTGTGGTAGTGATTGAAAAATCGAGCGTAGGGGGTACTTGCCTTAATCGGGGTTGTATTCCCACTAAGGCTCTGCTGGAGAGTGCCCACTTCTATGATAGTCTGGCCTCAGCCCAGATTCATGGTGTAACGGTAGATGTTCAAGGCCTCGATTATGCTAAAGTTGTGGCAACGAAGGATCAGGTTGTCAAACGCATGGTCGATGGATTGAAGTTTCTCTTAGATCGCAAGGAGATTCGGGTGATCGACGGCGAGGCTCGTTTCGTCTCAGCCACCGAGGTACAGGTAGGAGAGGAAACCTTCCAGGCGAAGAATATCCTTGTGGCAACAGGGACCGTGCCCTTCGAGTTGCCCAATCTACCAATTGATGGTGAACGCGTCATCGATAGCGATCAACTCCTCGATCGTCCTTCCTTACCAGAGTCCCTAGTGATTGTGGGCGGAGGCGTTATTGGTTGCGAGTTTGCCACTGTCTTTGCATCGTATGGCGTTAAGGTAACGATTGTAGAGTTGATGCCTCAACTCCTACCGCCGGAGGATGCAGAGGTCAGCCAGACGTTGACCCGTGAGTTTAAGAAACGAAAAATCAAGGTCTTAACGGGTGCCAAGGTGGAAAGTCTGCGCCATGAACCTGGACATGTAGTGGTAGAGGTGGATCATAAGGGTAAGGCTGTTGAAATCGAAACCGATCTCGTCTTGGTATCGGTTGGTCGCAAGCCCGTACTTCCAGAAGGTTTTCCGGCAGATGTAGATCCTAGAGGCTTCATTAAGGTCAATGAACAGTTCCAGACTTCGGTGCCCCATATTTATGCGGCTGGAGATATTATTGGCGGTATTCAGCTCGCCCACCTAGCCTTTGAAGAGGGCTGGGCTGCGGTGAATTTCATGGCCGGTGAACCAGGCCGAAATACGTGGTTTGTCCCAGGTTGTGTTTATACGAAACCGGAAATCGCTTCAGTTGGCTTAACAGAGCAGAAAGCCAAGGAGCAATACGGAGAGGTATTGACAGCGAAGTATTCCCTAAAGGGTAATGCGCGGGCAGCCATTGCTGGTGATGACTCTGGTTTCGTTAAGTTTGTTGCCTCCACAGACGGAGTGGTGCGTGGTGTCCACATCATTGGTCCTCAGGCGACAGAGTTAATTTCCGGAGCGGTCTTAGGTTTAGAGCAAGGCATGACGCTGCAACAATGGTCAGAGGTAATCTATCCGCATCCTACTGTTTCAGAATCGATCAAAGAGGCAGTATTGAGCGGATTGGGAATAGGCCTGCATTCACTGTAGGTACATAAAAGATAGGGGGATTTGACACATGCTTAGTGACATTGCCATTGCGCAACAAGCAAAACTACGTCCAATCGCAGAAATCGCGGAGCAAATCGGTTTGAAGCCAGAAGAGGTTGAGTTGTACGGGAATTATAAGGCTAAAGTAGACACTAAGGTCTATGACAGGCTTAAAGATCGCCCCAACGGGAAACTCATCTACACAACGGCCATTACAGCGACTCCTGCTGGCGAAGGCAAGACTGTAACTACAATTGGTTTGACCCAAGCCTTAGGTCACTTAGGAAAGAACGTCATGGCTTGTGTGCGCGAACCATCGCTCGGACCAACCTTTGGAGTTAAGGGTGGCGCAGCAGGCGGCGGCTATTCTCAAGTGGTGCCCATGGAGGATATTAACCTGCATTTCACCGGTGATATCCATGCCGTAACCACTGCTCACAATCTTCTCGCAGCACTTTTAGATAACCATATTGCCCAAGGCAACGAACTCAATATTGACCCAAAACGCATTGTGTTTAGACGCGTCATGGACATGAACGATAGACAATTGCGTAACATCGTAATCGGACTTGGTGGTCTCGGTGATGGCTATGTGCGCGAAGCAGGCTTTGATATTTCTGTCGCCTCTGAAATTATGGCCATTTTGTGCCTAGCTACAGACCTTCAGGATTTGAAAGATAGAATTGGACGTATTCTAGTGGCCTACACGTATGACCGTAAGCCTGTCTATGCTAAGGACCTCAAGGCTCAAGGCGCCATGGCTGTTATCATGAAGGATGCCATTAAGCCTAACTTGGTTCAGACTCTAGAAGGGCAACCTGCCTTTGTCCACGGCGGTCCTTTTGCCAATATTGCCCATGGTAATAACAGCATCATTGCAACCCGTATGGCTCTCAAATTGGCCGACTATGTTGTAACTGAAGGTGGCTTTGCCGCTGACTTAGGTGCTGAAAAGTTCTTTGATATCGTCCATGGTTATTCCGGCCTGACCCCCGATGTAGCAGTCATCGTAGTCTCGGTCCGTGCCTTGAACATGCATGGTGGTGTAGCTAAGGAAGACGTGAAACTGACCAATCTGCCTGCTCTGGAGAAGGGTCTAGTCAACCTTGATAAGCATGTGGAAAACATTAAGAAGTTTGGCTTGCCCATCGTGGTTGCCATCAACCAGTTCCCCACAGATGCTCCAGAAGAGCTAGAGTTAGTCCAACGCCATTGTGACAAGCTCGGTGTTAAGTGGGCTGTTTCTAGGGTTGTTGTTGACGGTGGAGCTGGCGGAGTAGAGTTTGCTGAGGCCGTCTTAGAGGTCCTAGAAAAAGAAGAGCAAAACTTTAAACCTATCTACGACTGGAAAGATCCAATTAAAGCGAAACTTGAAACATTAGCCAAGGAAATTTATGGAGCAGATGGAGTCACCTATGCGCCGAAGGCAGAACGTTCCATTCGCGATTTAACTCGCCTGGGCTATGGTGAGTTACCAGTTTGCGTAGCGAAAACGCAGCACTCGATTTCGGATAATCCCAAACTGAAGGGTGCACCCACAGGCTGGACGTTGACCATTACCGATGTGAGACCATCCCTTGGTGCGGGCTTCCTTGTTTGCCTCGCTGGTGATATCATGACGATGCCAGGACTTCCTTCGATTCCTGCCGCAGAACATGTGGACATCGATGCTGATGGTAACATCACTGGTCTGTTCTAAAAACCGAATAAAAAAGCTGGTTGTCTATTCTCAGTACTAATGGTATACTAACTGAGAATGGTTAGTGCAAGCAGCGAAGCACGACCGATTTTTTCCCCTGTAGGAATTCCTACGGGGGAGTTTCTTTAGTTAGGGAGGAATAGCAATGAGCGTTGTTTCAAAACAAAAGGAGCAGTTACGCTCTGCGATCCAGACAGCCATTGAAGCCGCCCAGGCTGGCGGAGAGCTCCAACTTGGAGCCGTGCCTGAAATAGGTCTGGAAGTACCGAAGGATACAAATCATGGAGACTTTGCCTCGAACATCGCCTTGGTCACGGCCAAGCTTGCGAGAAAGGCACCCCGGGAAGTTGCCCAGATCATTGTCCGCCATCTACCTTCAGGAGGTTTTATCCGGGAAGTAGAAGTGGCTGGTCCAGGTTTCATCAACTTTTTCTTGAGTAACGACTGGCTTTTCGATACCATTCGAGCCATTGAAGAGCAGGGGCAAGCCTATGGTAACTCAATGTATGGAGCGGGGGAGAAGATCCTGCTGGAGTTTGTCAGTGCCAACCCCGTGGGTCCCATGAATGTGGTAAACGCGCGGGCTGCTGCTGTAGGAGATACTCTAGCTCGTCTCTTTCGTGCCGCTGGTTATACGGTAGGTACGGAGTTTTACGTCAATGATGCAGGGAATCAAGCAGACGTTTTCGCCCGCTCCCTGGAAGCCCGTTTTCAGCAGTTGAGAAATCCTGAATATCCATTTCCCGCTGATGGCTATCCAGCATCCTATGTCGCTGAATTGGCGGAAGTTTTGGATCGAGAACATCCCCAGATGGCTGAGATGTCCTTAGAGGACCGTCTGGCCTTTTGCAAACGTTGGGGAACAGACAAAATGGTGGAAGCCCAAAGAGCCGACTTGAAACGCTATGGAGTCGAGTTTGATCTCTGGTTTAGGGAACGAGATTTGCACGCAGCCGGGGCTTTGGAAGAGGCCATCGACTTTTTGGCTGAACGGGGACTCTTGTTTGAAGCAGAAGATGCCCGTTGGTTTCGGTCCACGGACTTTGGCGATGACAAGGATCGCGTCATAGTAAAGAGTGACGGTACGTATACCTATGTAACGGCCGATATTGCTTACCATCACGACAAGCTCAAACGAGGCTTTACAAAACTGATTGATATTTGGGGACCAGATCATCACGGCTATATTGGGCGGATGAAAGCGGCTATACAGGCCTTAGGTTACAGCGAGGATACTCTGGAGGTTCTCATTCTTCAGTATGTGGCTCTGCTCCGGAATGGTGAACAGGTGAAAATGTCCAAACGCGCCGGTGAGTTCATTACCATGGAAGATTTAGTTGATGAAGTAGGTAAGGACGCGGCACGGTTCTTCTTCTTGAACCGGAGTCCTGAAAGCCATTTGGATTTTGATCTGGACCTAGCCGTGGAGCAATCCAATGAAAACCCCGTATTTTATGTACAATATGCCCATGCTCGCATCTGCAGCATTTTACGGCAAGGCCGAGAAATGGGTGTTGATCTGCCTACATCGAATCAGGTGGACTTGAGTTTGCTGGCGCATGATGCGGAGCAGGCCCTAATTAAACAAATGGCAGCTTTGCCTGAAGAACTTCTAAGCGCAGCCTTAGAGCGCGCACCCCAGCGCGTTACGCGCTATGCCTTGGATTTGGCAAGTCTATTCCATTCCTTCTACACACATTGCCACATTCTAGGTGAGGCAGAGCCAGTGCGGGATGCCCGGCTCGTGCTTGTGACCCAAGTCAAGAGTGTCTTGCAGAAAGTCTTGGGGA
>JAAYOK010000293.1 GCA_012520355.1 Bacillota bacterium
ACTGTCGTTAGGGGCACTCCACTTACTACAAGGCCTCCTAAATGGGTACCAATTTGCCTGGGAAAACCATTGATGGCAGCACAATAATCTAAGAGTTTGCCGTACTTTGCTTGGTTTAAGGGATGGTTTTTCAATTCAGGTAGCCTTTTTAGCAGGGAACGGATTCCATCCGAGGGGATACTGGTGATGTTCTTTGTCAACTGCTGTAATTCGGCTGTGGAAAAACCTAAAGCTTTCCCCAGATCCCTCAAGGCTGAACGGGCGTGATAGGTATGAAAGGTACAGACAGAAGCTACCTGGTTGGAACCATAACGTTTATAGACATAGTCGGCCACTTGATCTCGGTAACGGGCATCGAAATCGATGTCAATATCGGGTTTTTGGGCTCGCTCCAGACTCAAAAAGCGTTCAAAGAGAAGTCCCCGGGCAAAGGCATCTACATTGGTGATCTCCAGGCAATAGACTACAACGGAGTCCGCGGCAGAGCCTCGGCCAGCGTAACGAATATCCTGTTTTTGCGCATATTGAACGAGATCCCAGACTGTCAAAAAGTAATCGGCCACATCAAGTTGCTCGATGATTGTTAGTTCGTGCTCGATTCTCTCCCTTAGTGGAAGGGAGATGGAGGGATAGCGTCGTTTCGCTCCAGCCCAAGTCAATTCACGCAAGACCTGGATCGATTTCCCTTGCTTCGCACCGGGAAAAAAGCGGGGAAAAAGATTCCGATCTAAGTCAAGGGCGACCTCACAGCGCTCCGCAATATCCAATGTGTTTTGGAGGGCTGAGGGAAAAGGTGCAAATCGTTTGGCCATCTCCTCCGGTGAGGCAAAATAGTTTTCTCCATTAAGGGGACGCTCAATATGGAGCCCACTGAGTTTACTTTGGGTACGGACGCAGACTAAGAGATCATGGATTTGAAAATCCTCTTTGCGCAGATAATGTACATTATTTGTGGCGACCAAGGGGATGTGTAATTCTTCGTGGAGTTTAAAAAGCTCCCCCAGAAGCTGTTTGGTGAAAGGAAGGTAGCTGTGGATCATTTCAAGATAAACTTGCCCTGCACCGAATAGATCCACAAGGCGCAGGGCTTCTGCTTTTGCTTTTTCGTAATCTTTGCTCAAGAGGGCCCTAGCCACACCCGATCGATGGCAGCCACTTAGAACAAGTAATCCCTGGCTATGTTTTGCCAAAGCCTTCCATGGTACCAAGGCCTGGTGTCTAGAACCGTAAGCATAGCCTTCTGTGAGCAAGCTACATAAAGATGTATAGCCTGTCTTGTTTTCTGCTAAGAGGGTAAGATGTGTCCCATCTTCAGTGGTGATTTCGGCCCCCTGAATCGGTTTGATCCCTAAGCTTAGGGCAATTTTCTGAAACTCTACGGCCCCACTCAGATTACTATGATCGGTTAAGGCTAGAGCCGGCATACCCCACTGGGCCGCTTGGTTAAGTAAAGCCTCTAAGGAAGAGGCTCCATCTAAGAACGAGTAGGGGGAGTGAACGTGCAAATGGACAAACATAAAGAACCTCCACTCAATCGGTGAAACGATACAAAATCCACGTTTTTGACTCTGGTAAAAAATGTAATTCGCAGTGGCAGCGGTTGGTACGTACTTCGTAAATGTATAGTTCTGGTTCGCCCAGCCACCATTGGCCCGTTTCGCGCCAATGATTCACAATGTATTGGATGCAGAAATTTTGCCCAAAGGAAAACGAAAGGGGGAAATCCCCCAGGTACTTGAGGTGGATCGGTTGATTAATAAGCTTGCTCACGTAAACATTCCTCCCAGAGCATTAACAGACGTTCCCGACGGGGAAGTTCTATGCCGACTTGGGTGAAATTTGCGAGTTCTTCATCCACTACTTTTGGCGCCTGGGGCTCCCAAAACATCGTTAATTGGGCCAAAGAGGATGCTTCCAATTTACTGGCTACAATTTCTAGTCTAGCAATATAGTCCTTGGGCAAGAGGCTTTCTACAGTTCGGGTAATCACTTCAGCTTCATCTGTGGCCTCTTTCAGTTGGCGCACTCTTTCTAAGTCCATCCCTTGCTCGAAAAGGACCCTTAGTTTGATTTGACCAGCAACTTTATGCTGGTCTTTCAAAGTGGTAGCAAGTTTTTTGGCTCCTTGCTCAAGATAGGGTCTAAGTTCGGTGGGAGAAAGTGGTCTTAAATATCCATCAAGTGTGGTGCAATCTAAGTTCCAACGATATTCCTGGGTCTTTTGAGGCTGGAAGGGGATCAAATCTTCGCCCCGTCCGAGCTTTTCCAGAAGAACAGCGAGTTGTTGACCAAAATGAAGGCTGAGCTCGGTGAGTGGAATACTTGCTAGTTCTCCGAGGGTCTTGATGCCCAATTTGGTTAAGTTCTCTGCTTCGGGGAGGGGAAAACGGTGCAAAGGCATCTGATGCAAAAACTCCTTCGTTTGCTCAGAAGTAACAATTCTGTCCTGGCCTGAGCGGTTATGGGCTGCCAGTTTAGCCACTAACTTGCTTGGACCAATGCCCCAAATGCCTCCAACTCCTTCTAGCTCTAGCCTTTGGCTAAAATCCGAAATAAATTGCTGATAAATGACGGGTTTGTCGAAGAGTAAGTACCAGGCATGGGGATACTCTACTTCGATTTCTTCTGTGTAGAGCTGGCTAAACTTGTGCCACTCCTTGGCGAAGGGCAAGAAATCAACCAAATTGATGGGAAGGGTGAGCACAGGTTTATCCAGATACAGAGTTGTCTTGGATTGATTCGTAAAGCCATGATCTTTAAGGGCAGGGGAAAAGTCCCAGACTTTCTTGTTGTGTGTTAAAATATAGTAAGCGTCGGGCTGAGGTGGGTTAAAATGGCGAATATAAAAGTGGCGTAAGCCACAGTAGACGATCATTGTAATACACCTCCAAGGGAACAAGTGTTCGATATGATTATAATACGGAACAAAGGTTCTAGTCAAGGAGGGAAAGGATGGTATGATGGAAATCACCTTTTTAGGAACCGGTACATCCCATGGCATACCTGTGATGACTTGTTCGTGTGCGGTTTGCCAAAGCGAAGATCCAAAGAATATACGGACCCGTAGTTCCCTTTGGATTCGCGAGAGGGATACAAGTCTTCTAATCGATACGGCTACCGAATTTCGCTTACAAGCGATTAGGGCTAATATTCAGCGGGTTGACGGGGTGCTTTATACCCATTGCCACGCCGATCATGTCTTTGGTTTTGATGATTTACGGGTTTTCAGTAAGCTCAGTGGCCAAAGTGTTCCTGTCTACGGTAATGAGCCTACTGTGAGGGAGCTACGGGAGGTTTTTTCCTATGTCTTCCGAAAGACGCAGGAGGGAGGCGGAAAACCTCAAGTGGAAACGATCACTGTGGATCGTCCGTTCCAGATTAAGGATCTAGTTATCCAGCCGATTCCAATCTTGCATGGACAAATACCTATCTTGGGATATCGTCTTGGTCAACTCGCTTATATTACCGATTGCAGCTATATCCCCCCGGAATCCATGGATCTACTTCAAGGCTTGGAGGTCTTGATCTTAGGTGTGATCAGACATGAACCCCATCCTACCCATATGAATGTGGAACAAGCCTTAGAACTCGTACAAAAAGTCAAACCAAGGCGTACGTATTTCACGCATATTTCCCATTTGCTTGAGCATGAGGAATTGACGAAAGTATTACCCAAAGGCGTTTTACCAGCATATGATGGGTTGACCCTAAGGATTTAAGGAAGCAAAGGGAGAGAATTCTTGCCACCAATTCGCATATAGTGTATTGATCTTTAAGCAAGGAGGGGCGAGATGGTCATACACAAAGAGTATGCGTTGCGCCGTTTTTGTGAGGTCCCCTTAAAACATGAACGCAGCAAGGAACTCTTGGAGAAAATCTGTGGAAGTCCAGCCTTGCTGAAAAAACTCGTTTTTGTTACCACCAGAGAGTATCTCTCCAATACAATGTTGATCTCGCAAGTAGGAACAACTGAGGCTGGTTTTGAATTGCAGCTTGGTTATGAGGCGGAATATTTGACTCTAGCGAATGGTAATTTGAAAAAGGAAAAACAGCAGATCAGGGAGGCTCCTATCCAAGATCCCCTCAAGGCTTGGGATGTATTGCAAGATTTTATTGGAATCCTCCATGTCCAGCTTGTTTTCAAAGAAGATACTCCTGATTGGTATGGAGAAATCGCGGTGCCGAATGAAGCCATTCCCCCTGCTTCCCTTAGGCCGGGCTGGGCCGCCTTTATCCGGGAACAGGTGGATCTGATTTTATGGGCGATTGCTCTAAAAGAGCAAATTGATGAGGCTCTTCGTGTACGGGATGAGAAGCTCTTTCGTGAGTCGCTACGCCTTTATAATGAGGTATGTCAGTCCTGCTTTTGGCAGCTCTAGCTTTGGTTTTCTTTCCAGCGTTTCCAGATGAAAATAGGCAGGATTTGTTGTGGCCAGTGTGGAAACCTTTTAGGAATCATTTATTGAGAAATGTTGGAGGTTACTATTTTGAAACCAAAGCTCCGTAAGCCGAAAAGCCAAATCCGAGAACTCTTTGAAACAATTGGATCCGCGGTCTTGATCGCCGCTTTTATTATGATTTTTATCGCGCGGGCCTATACGGTGAACGGCGATTCTATGCTTCCCACTTTGCAGCACGGTGAAAGGCTCTTAGTGGATAAACTCTCGTATCGATTCATTGAGCCTTCCCGGGGCGAAATCATTGTTTTCAAGAACCCTTCTAATACAAGTGAACAGTTTGTCAAGCGTGTGATAGGTCTACCTGGAGATAAGGTAGCGATTACTCAAGGTGTTGTTTATGTGAACGATCAGCCCATCGAAGAGAATTATACGTTTGCCCCGGCG
>JAAYOK010000294.1 GCA_012520355.1 Bacillota bacterium
ATGGCGGCCCCGAGACGAATCGAACGTCCGACACACGGTTTAGGAAACCGTTGCTCTATCCCCTGAGCTACGGGGCCGGTTGGTGATATTATACCATAGCCATCCTAATTCTACAACGATTTGTCCTTACTTAGACATCCCATAAACCTTGCCGATGGGTACCGAAAACATGAAGCCTAGTCCAACAGGATCTTGCCCTTCACAGACGTCCCGCACCGCTTCTACCGTCTTTTCCACCATCTCTTCGCTGTCCAAAACGGTAAAAATCGTCTTGTTGTATGGGCGAGCATTATCCATCAAGGTTCGTAGAGACCCAAAGAAAGGAATACTCTTATTCGAGCCATGCATCATGGCCCCTCCCATGCCCTGGCTATCCAGGACTGTGGCCCCTCTTACCCCCACCTGCATGAAACGCTCCAATACCTCATCCAACTTACCCACTTCGTTCAGCACAATGAATAGAACATACATATGCGTACCCTCTTTCTCTCAGTCTAGATAGCCAGTTCTGCGGAGGATCCTTGCTTCTGCTCAGCATCCATTCCGCCGATTTCCCCAGCCTTGGAAATAGCAATCTTGGCAAATATCGGTCCCGACACCTCATACACCAACACGCTAAACATAATAATGGTCGTAATTGGTACTGCATACTGCGGCAAGTACTGCCTCACCAGTACCGAAAGTCCGATGGAAATTCCCCCCTGGGGAAGCAGTGCCAAACCAAGATACTTCTGCACACTCTCGGGTGCCTTAACCTGTCGTGCCCCCACATAGGCACCAAGAGCTTTTCCTCCAGCCCGGGCAATGATATAGCCAAGTCCCATGATTCCAACAGACATTAGGATTCGCAGATCCAAGCTCGCACCAGCCAAGGTGAAGAATAGAATATAGACGGGAGAAGCAAAATCATTGACGGAGTTAAACACCCTGGTGGAACTTCGCATCACATTGACCAAGACTGTGCCCATCACAATGTTGGTCAGAAGGGGCGACAAGCCAAGAAGGTTAGAAAGACCTGTAGCAACCGCAATGGCCGCCAAAGACATTCCCTGTAATTCATCTCGATCCCCAGCTCTCTGAGCTACCCAAGCTAGGATGAAACCCAGAACTGCACCTAGACCCAAGGAACCAACAATTTCCACTAAGGGCTGAAGCAACATCTGTAATAAAGTGCTTTCCGAACCGCCCACAGAAAGCCTGGCCAAAGATAAGGCAATACCAAAGGCCATGATGCCAAGAACATCGTCCAGGGCCACAACAGGCAAGACAGTTCGGGTCAAAGGACCATTAGCGCGGTATTGGCGAATGACCATCAATGTGGCTGCCGGTGCGGTTGCCGCTGACATCGAAGCAATCACAATACTAAAAGCAAAGGGCTGATTGAACACAAAATACATCAAGGAAAAAACGACTGCTATAGCACCGACAACTTCTAACAAGGTAATGATCATGATCGACTTACCAAGCTTGAGCATGTCTTTGAGGACAAACTCACTCCCAATACTAAAGGCAATAATGGCCAATGCTACCTCACTGATCACAGCAAACGAATCGATGTCGGCAGCACTGATATACTTGAAAAACGATGGACCAAGAAAAAGTCCTGCTACCAGGTACCCAGATACATTGGGCAACTTCAGCATACGCGCCAATTTGCCGCCCACAAGTCCAACAACTAAGACAATCCCGATTTTGAAAAGAACATCCACAGGCACTACCTCCACATTTCTTTTTTTCGAGAACGATAAAGCTTGCCTTGACCTGCCTTCAAGCTGGATATTCTGACCTCAGGGTGGGCAACAAAAAAGCGCTAGTTGTTTTTGCGAAATACAAAAACAACAATGCGCTTGGCGTACTCCTATGGGGTTAGCTGACGGGTTAGGACGTCCAAGTCGCCCCTCTTGCATGCAAGATTCACCCCACTACATGGGTCCCCCACTACCAAAGATTCGGAGTTTATCTAACGATATCATAGCACAATTTACAGGGATTAGCAAGAGATGGGAACTTTAGGAAATTCCTCATCCAAAATCGTTATTGGGTTAAAGCAGCAAGTTCCCTAGTCAGCTGAACAAGACTTTCCGCTACATCGGAGATCTGATGGACCGAGGACGCCTGTTCTTGCGATGA
>JAAYOK010000295.1 GCA_012520355.1 Bacillota bacterium
AAGTTGTGGAGAATGACAAAAATATAGCGTAAAGAGATTTGCAACTAGATTTTTCATCTATAAGGAGGTCCTGTGATGTCAATTCAATCTAAGGCAGCAGTCATTGTGGACAAAGGTAAAGTGGAGGTAAAGACCATTACCATCCCAGAACCGAAGCAAGGAGAAGTCTTGGTACGGCAAAAGGCGGCAGCACTATGTACGTTAGAACAGCGTTTCTTCACTGGCGTCTTCCCCGTCTATCCAGGTGTCTGGGGTCATGAAGTTTCTGGGATCGTGGAAGCAATCGGACCTAACACATATACACCACTAAAGGTAGGGGACCATGTAGCCCGCGGGTGCGGAAGCGCTTGCGATGAGTGTTATTTTTGCGCCATCGGTCAAGACGCAAAGTGTGAAGTGGAAAAAATGCGGCTGAAGGCTCAACAGAAATCAGATCGTGAAGATGGAATCATGGGCATCTTTGGTTTGTCGGAATACTCGGTGGTGGACCCACGGAACCTAGTTCAGATTTCGAAAGAGATTCCTTTTGAACAAGCTGCACTCTCAGAACCCGTGGCCTGTGCCGTATCTAGTGCGAATAAATTGGATATCCAACTTGGACAAACTGTCGTAGTCATTGGAGCAGGGGCCATGGGCATTGCCAACATCCTGGTCTCCAAGTATCAAGGTGCCTTCGTGGTGGCAAGTGAACTAGATGAGCAAAGGCGTCAAAAAGCCCTCAACGCAGGGGCACATGCAGTCTTAAACCCCAATTTAGGCGATATTGGCCAACAACTTAAGGACATCAACGAAGGACGCTTGGCCGATGTCGTCATTGTCACTATCGGTCTTGAACAAGCCAATAAACAGGCCATGGAGTTGGTCGCTCCCAATGGAAAAGTCATGTTATTTGCGTCGGCCCATCCTGCAGTCCCTCTGAGTATCGACCCGAATGTGATTCATCGTTCCGGCATCACGATCACTGGTTCTACGAGCAAAAATCGAAAAGACTTGTATCAAGCTTCCCTACTCATCGGCAAGAAGATTATTAGTGTGGAAACCATGATCGAGAAGGTCTTCCCCCTCGAACAAGCTCAACTGGCTTTCGAGATGGCTATTCAACCACAGAATTATCGCATCGTCCTTTCCATGTAACAATGATTTGAACGAGAATGGAGGAATAATGAATGTTGGAGAATATGAACCGCTTACTTAAGGAAGCAACAGAACAAGGGTATGCTATTCCTGCCCCAGGTGTAAATGATTTCCAGACCCTAGAAGCCGTATTTCAAGCCTGTAGCGAACTGAAGGCGCCCTTAATCATCGACTGCGTACCAAGAAATGATATTGAAGCAGTAGCGGATATGACGAAGTTTCTTGCCAAGCGCTATCCCCACGTTCCAGCGGCACTGAACCTCGACCACGGTACTACGTTCGATGTTTGCGCCACAGCTATTCAAGAGGGCTTTACCTCAGTTATGATCGACTGTTCGAAGGAATCCTTCGAGGAAAATGTCAGAGTGACTTCTGAAGTGGTAAAAATGGCCCACGCGCTAGGTGTGTCTGTGGAAGCGGAACTTGGCTATTTGGGTACTGCCTCGGAAATGACCGCCGACTTTCGTGATTCCTTTACTAAGCCAGCAGAGGCCAAAGAATTTGTGGAAAGAACATCTGTAGACTGCTTAGCAGTGGCCGTAGGTACTGCCCATGGTTTTTACCAAGGCGATGCTCCCCAAATTGACCTAGAACGGATCGCGGAACTAAAGAGAACTTTGCCCGTACCCCTAGTCCTGCATGGC
>JAAYOK010000045.1 GCA_012520355.1 Bacillota bacterium
AAATGATAAAGCTGTTGCGGAAGGCGGTGAGCATCCCTCCAGACGAAAGGACGTTTTGATAGTTTTCCACCGTATACTGGGTGAACTTTAAGGGGCTGGAAAGCGCCGTCCACCATCCAGAGTAAGCGACGTCACTTGCGGGTCGGAATGATGTGACAAGTAGGCCAAAGGTTGGGAGAAACCAAATCGCGATGGCTGCTATCACCACGAAATTAACCATCACACGCGGGAGCTTCTTTCTTACTTTCAGCAGAATCACGTCTACCCCTCCCTCAACTTTTGCCGGATGTTCGCAAACATAATCGGAATAATCATCAAGAATAAAACCACGGCAATGGCACTGGCCCTGCCAGTATTGGAGAACTGAAACATCTCCTTGAACATCCGGTTGGCAATCACTTCTGTGCCGAAGTTGCCATTGGTCATCACATAGATAATGTCGAAAATCTTTAGTACGTTCACCAACATGGTGGTGATCACCATGGTTAGAGCTGGTCGCAATTCGGGAATGGTGATATGCCGGAAAACCTGCAGTTCATTCGCGCCATCTACCTGGGCCGCTTCCACGAGTTCCTTGGGGATTCCCTTATAAGCGGCAGAGAGGATCACCATACAATAGCCGGTCCAAATCCAAAGTCCCACTAGTATGAGGGCGAAGTTGTTCAAAGGACTCTCCAAGAGCCACCCCTTGGGCTCCAAGCCAAAGATCACCATGATTTGGTTGAGCAAACCAATCTGCTCTGAACCGAGTGGCTTATAGGTGTACATAAACTTCCAAACCACACCAGCTCCCACAAATGAGATGGCCATGGGCATGAAAATAATCGATTTAGCAAAGCTCTCATACTTCACTTTATCAACTAAGATGGCAAACAATAAACCGAGGCCCACTGTTCCTGCCGTAAAAAAGACCAACCAGAGCAAGTTATTCCTAAAGGCCGTTAACATGACTCTTGAGGTAAATACATACTGATAGTTTGCCAGGCCTACAAAGGCTTCTGAGCGTCGATCCATGAAGCTGAGGTAGATGGTTTGCAGAGCAGGATACACTTGAAAGATCAAGAGAAAAAACACTGCTGGACCAACGTAGACCATTGGAGTTAAGCCACCTGTTTTCCGCCTCACACCAACTCCCCCTTCCAAAACTTCGGTAAAAAGGCACGCCCAAGACTAGGGCGCGCCAGAGTGAATCGTTCCTAGTATCCTAGTAGCTATCTACCGCGACACTCTCAATGAATTCCAAGACATCAATGAGATCGTCTCCACCAACATACATCAGTGTACCTTCCCAGAAGGCGCCTGCACCAATGGCCGCTGGCATGGAGTCAGAACCATCAAATCTGAAGACATCAGCTTCATTGAGCAAGGTGGCCATATCACGGGTCAGATCATCGGGATAAACCGCTGGGTTAATCTTGTTATTGGTACCCAGCTTACCAAGTCGATTGGCCCAAATCTCTTGCGCTTCAGCGCTGGCCAAGAAGTTCATAAACTCGGCAGCTTCTGGAGTCTCGTTGAATTGTCCAATCATGTCACCTGCACCAAGCATAGGACTACCATGTTCAGGCTTGATCATGGGGAATCCAAAGAAGGCTACATCTTCACCGATGACGATATCGGGATTAGCATCCAGGATAAAACTCGTCACAAAGCTAGCCTGACGATGCATCATGGCACGTGGAGGATCGGTGAGGATTTCTGCTACAGAGTCACCAAAGTTGGTGGACAGTACGGTAACAGGTCCGCCATAGACATAGTCGCTATTGCGGGTGATTTTTCCAAAAATCTCAAAGGCTTCTTGCACCCTAGGATCGGTCCAAGGAATTTCATGATCAACCCATTGATCATAGACATCGGGGCCCGCAGTACGTAGCATAATATCTTCGATCCAGTCGGTGGCAACCCAGCCACTTGCCGCGCCAGATTCAAGTCCGATAGCCCAAGGTGTATCACCATTGGCCACCATTTGATCCATCAACGCTTCCATTTCAGCCCAAGTGGTTGGAACCTCATAGCCCCGTGCTGCAAACTCTGCAGGACGATACCAGACCAAGCTCTTGATATCGGCAGCAAACATTAAAGCATAGAGACCATCCTTATATGTTCCCAGTTCAATCCAGGCATCGTTAATATCTTCGTTTAACGTCTTCTCCGCGATCACACCACTGAGATCAACGAGGGCTCCCTGCTCAACATACTCTTTCATGGCTCCAGGACCAGGCAAGGCCGCAATATCAGGAGGATTACCAGCAGCGATCCGAGTTTGTAGCAACGTTGGCAAGTCACGAGTACCTTCAAACTGTACAGTAATACCAGTCTTAGCCTTAAAGGCATCCATTACTTCTTGAAACGCTTCTAATTCTTGGCCACCCCACACGCCCATCATGGTGACAACACCTTGAGCAGACGCCCCCAGGGTTAGTACTAGCACCAAAAGAAGACTGAATACTACAAAGACACTCCTTTTCAATTCTAAAACCTCCTTAGTTTTTGTGAATGTAACCGGTTGCATTTTCGGCCCCAAAAAGGACCTAATATTAATATTAGCTACATATGGGTAAAAACCCTTTTTACTTTTTGTGTTTTTTTCGACGAAGAAACTCTAGACCAACCAAAGGAGCACAGGCAGGAGAAGAAAACTCAGCAAGGTCGGAACCACAACCCCCATCGCGGCCAACTCCTCATCAGCATTGAAACTCGCAGCCACCAAGGCTGTAGTTACCAAGGGAGGCATAGACATCATTACAAGTAAGATGGTGACAAGTTCCCTAGAACTAGAGAAAGGAAGAAACGGTAAGGCAATCAAGCCCACCAAGGGACTCAAGAGTAAACGATGGAACACCACACCCCAGACTTCTCGCCGGAGTTTGAGACGCTGCTCAAAGAGGTTGACCACAAGCGCCCCAATGATCAACATGGCCGACCCCACCGTGATATTGCCCACGATCTCCAAAGCGCCGAGGAGGGATGTTGGAATCTGGATGCCGGCTAGACCTAGGATTAGCCCTAAGACAAGGGAGACCATATTTAGGTTAAGCAAACGCGTGAAGCTCAAGCGTTTACCAGAACGGAAGTTAGAAACCCCATAACTCCAATAGAAAAGGCCAGCCCCCAGCTCAAAGAGGACTGCATAGACCACATAGGGAGCCCCAAAAAGCGCGGAAATGATGGGTATAGGTAGAAAAATATTATTTCCATTGGTGCAGAGGATTTGATAGGTTCCATAGGTCATCCCCCGCAACCCAAGGAAGCCTGCACTGTAATGGGCAGTAACGGCTAAGATGATTGACGTGCCGAGACCAAGGGCAGTAAAGATCCACCCTTCTTGCAAAGTGGCTAGGTCCACATTCTTATACATGGACAGAAAGAGCATAGCCGGAAAGGTTACCTTCACCACCAACCGGCTCAATTTACGGCAAAAATCCAAGTCCAAGAGCTTCCTGGTATACAAATAACCGCCTAATGCGATCAAGAGTAGCAACATCAGAAAAGGAGACAAAATAATCAGCTGAAACCCGCCTCTCACTCTAGTATTGGTGTTTACTTCCCCTCATTTCATCCATCTCCTTCGCCTGTTCTTGCAGGTATTTTCCTTTTGAAGACGAATTAGTTTGACAACGATCTTGTTTGCTAAGGGGTGATTGGGTGTCTAAATATGAACGGCTAGTGATTTATCCATTGTTATTTCTTGCTCTGTTCTGTGCTTTAACAGGAGTAAATGTGGTGAACGCTACCCAGCAGATCTTTGACAAAGTTGTAGCTCGGGAGATTGTCGTTGTCAATGATGAGGGCAATACAGTGGCGTCCCTCAAGTATGACCAAACTAAGAAAGATGTAAGCCTAGAAATGTTTAATAATGAGGGCAAGCGTGTTGTATCTCTCTTGTCCTATGACGATGGAGGTGCCATCGGAGTCTTTAATCAAGATGGTCACCTTACGGTAGCTATGCAAAACGAAAACCAAGCTGGTAGCGTAATCCTCTATAATGGTACCAGCAAGATGACAAAACTTGTTGGCTTGCGCTCAGGTCTTTACGGAGGCGTTATGGAAGTCAACAACGCCGAGGGACTTCCCACTGGAATTATCGGGAATAATGTCAACAGTCATGGCTATATTGGTCTCTTCCGCGGCGAGTTACTAGGTTTTCTCTCGCCCCAGATCATGTTGAATGTGACAGAGGAAGGTGCTACAATCTTCCGTGCTGAGTAGGGAAAAAACTAAGGCGCTGTGTTGCTCGCTTGAGCAGTACAGCGCCTTTTTTCGTCTAGATAGTATGCAAGAGCTCCCTACCCTTCTTCGTAATGGACCAAGTCTTCAAGGGTTCCTTGGCGCACATGCTAGCATAGGGACATTTTCCACAGGGAAGGTCCTGGCAATTAAGTCCAGCATCTTCCACCAGGTAACCTAGGCGAACCAGGGCCGAAAAACCTTCCTCCACTAGGGATACAGGTTGCCCAAGTTTAAGGGCCAGCCGAGCCATGGATAGATAATCGGCCCGCTCAATCTCCCGGAGTAGCTCCTTTAACATAGACATCCCACCTTCTCAAGAAACATCTTAGGCAAATCCCAAAAGTCCGCCCACCTGAAAGACAATCACGGCCAAGAGCCAACCAATGGCAAAGCTATAGAGGGCCGAAAAAAGGGCCCACTTGCCTGAACCTGTTTCCTTGCGAATGGTACCGAGGGTTGCCGCACAAGGGGTATACAAGAGCGTCATCACCATGAAGGATACAGCGGACAAGGGAGTGAAGGCGCCACGAATCGCGGTCACAAGTTGGGCTCCTTCTTCCACACCAGCGTAGACCATGCCCAGGGTGGCCACCACAGCCTCTTTGGCCGCGATACCAGAGAACAAACCGACCGCTGCCTGCCAGTTACCAAAACCAGCCAGACTAAAGATGGGGGCGATCACTTGCCCTACCTGCCCGAGAATACTGGCGGAACCATAGGGTTCGGCTCCAACAGGGAGCACGGCCAATACCCAAAGCAAGCTTACGACAGCAAAAATTGTCGTTCCTGCCCGGACCAAGAAACCTGAAACATTATCCCACATATTACGCAGTACATTGCTCACGGTTGGTTTACGGTAAGGAGGTAACTCCATAATAAAGTGGGAGGCCTCGCCTCTAAACAAGGTCTTACTAAGAATTTTGGCCACAAGAAAGGCCACGAAAATACCTAAAGCATAGACAAAAAACAGCACCAAGCCCCCATGGGCGGGGAAAAAGGCCGCAATAAACACTAAATAGATGGGAATTTTGGCACCACAGGACATGAAAGGATTAATCAAAATAGCAATCATACGATCTTTCTTGCTCTCCAAGGTACGTGTGGCCATCACGCCAGGAACATTACAGCCAAAACCCACAATCATGGAAATAAACGTTTTGCCCTGCAGTCCCACAGCCCGCATGGTATTATCCATCACGTAGGCAGCCCGGGCCATATACCCGCTGTCCTCCAAGATGCCCATCAACATATATAACATGACAATGAGGGGAACAAACTCAACCACCGCACCGACCCCAGCCACAATCCCATTGGCGGTAAAGTCAATGAGCCAACTAGGGGCGCTGAGTGTGACGAGAAGACTCGCCAAAAGTTCCCCCACGGCCTCTACTCCTGTGGCCATAAACTCGCCCAAGAAGTCCTGTCCGATCCTAAAGGTTAGTTGAAAAACAATAAACATGATGACGGCAAAAATCGGCATGCCCCAATACCTGTGGGTTAAGACTTTATCGAGCTTGTCGGTGAAAGTCTCCACTGCCACTTGAGGCCTATGGACTGCATTTTTCGTGACGAGGTTGACAAATTTATAACGGCTATCTACGATCTCTAGTTGCAGATCACCTGAATGGGCTGCTATCTCATCCCAGAGCTTCTGAAAGCTTGCGTCTTCCGATGAAGCAGAGCTTTCTGCAACAACCTTACGAGCGTACTCGTCGCCCTCCAAAAGCTTAAGGGCCAACCAGCCCGGAGGATATGCTAAGTCCCGCCCAGCTAAGAAAGCCTCCAACTTGGCTATTTTCTCATCGATTTCCCTACCATAGCCCAGCTCCACCTGACCGTTTCTAGGAGCATGTATCGTGGTCGCCACTGTCGCCATCAGTTCATCTAAACCGTGCCGCCTATTAGCCACGGTCTTAACAACAGGCACACCTAAACGACGGGCAAGAGCCTTTTCATCCACCCGGATTTTTCTTGTCTCCGCTTCATCCACCATGTTGAGGGCGATGACAACCTTAACACCCATCTCCAAAAGTTGTGTGGTGAGGTAAAGGTTACGCTCAATATTCGTGGCATCAACAACGTTGACCACCACATCTGGGTTACCAGTCAGGATAAACTCTCTGGCCACCACTTCATCATCAGAAAAAGCGCCTAGGCTGTAGGTACCAGGCAGGTCTACCACTCGGTAGATTTGATTGTTGTGCCGGGTCTGCCCCTCTTTACGCTCCACCGTGACGCCAGGCCAATTGCCCACATGCTGATTGGCACCGGTGAGGGCGTTAAACACAGTGGTCTTACCACTATTGGGATTCCCGACTAAAGCAATCGTCTTCGCCATTCCATTTTGCTCCTTTGTGCTTCAAGTAACAATCACGCTCTGCCCACTAACATCTTTTCCGCCAACCCGCGACCTAAAGCGATTTTATGACCGCCGAGGCCAACAATCAGGGGTCCTCGATCATTCTTCAAAATTTCAATCTGTGCTCCTGTATTAAAACCCATTTCATAAAGTCGCCTCGTAGCAGAATGGCCAGCCTGAATGCGGGCTACTTTACATCTGTCGCCTTCTTTGAGCTGGATCAAGGATAAATATTGCATGAAGCCGCCCCTTTCGACCTGACACTGAAAATCATTCTCATAGTATATAATATATCGAGTTTGTCAGCCTCTGTCAACAGAATCACAACCAAAAGACCTGCTTTATCCCGATATTTTCCAATCCATTTGGTTAGAAAAGTCATTACGTAAAGCGTAGTCACGAAGAAGGAATACTAGAACGTTAACAGAATATGTACATTGTGAAAAACAAATTTATGTAGGCGTTCATACTTGTGGAGGTAATGCTGGTGCGAATTAGTCAACATCCCGTCTTAGATGTGCAAGATTACAAAGAAGTTTCATTTAGCTTTGATGGCAAACAGCTGGTAGGAAGAGAAGGAGAGATGGTGTCCTCTGCTTTATTCGCAAATGGCATCCGCACTTTTTCGATTCATTCAGTCGATGATGCTCCTCAAGGCCTTTTTTGTGCCAATGGTCAATGTGCCCAGTGTACTGTCATCATTGACGGCTTACCGGTAAAAAGTTGCATCACTCCCCTGCAGGAGGGTATGGAAATTAGGACTCTGGTTCATCATCCCGAACTACCGGCTGATGACAACTGGCGGCCTGCCCATCCTCCCCTGGAGTTGTCGTGTCAAGTCTTGATTGTGGGAGCAGGTCCCTCTGGCATCACTAGTGCCATTGAACTTGCAGACCTCGGCTTTTCCGTAATCCTCGTGGACGACAAGGATCATTTAGGGGGGAAATTGGTTTTACAGACCCACAAATTCTTTGGTTCTATGGCCGACTGCTATGCTGGTACCCGGGGAACTGATATTGCTAAGATCCTAGAAGAAGAAGCCCGCAAGAGAGAGAATATCACCATTATGACCAGTTCTACAGTGGTAGGAATCTATAGCGATGGAAAAGCTGGAATTTATCAAGACCGGGAAGAACGCTATGTCCATGTGTCCTTTGCAGGACTGATAGTCTCCACCGGGGCTCGGGAGCGTTCCTTGATTTTCCCAGGCAATGATCTGCCAGGAGTCTTTGGCGCGGGAGCTTTCCAAACCTTAGTCAACCGAGACTTAGTAAAATCTTCCCAGCGTGTCCTGATTGTCGGTTGCGGTAATGTAGGCCTCATTGGTGCTTATCATGCGTTACAGGCTGGCATTAACGTGGTGGGCCTCTTGGATATTGCGTCGGCCGTCACTGGCTACAAGGTCCATGCTGATAAGATCGTGCGCATGGGAGTTCCCATCTATCTCAATCATACGTTAATCGGCGTAGAAGGGGATGGTAAAGTAGAAAGGGCGACGATTGCCCAGGTAGACAAAGACTGGAATCCCCTGCTGGAAACGGCCAAGACCTTTGCCGTTGATACAGTACTCATTGCCGTTGGCTTAAGCTCCGCGGATGAGTTTTTTACAAGTGGTAATGAAGCCGGCGTTCCTGTCCTAAAAACGGGCGATGCCAATGAGATCGCTGAGGCCTCATCAGCCATGATGGGTGGCCGCATTGTTGGACGTGAAATGGCCCGTTTGCTGGGAAGTGATATCTCAACTCCTGCAGAATGGAGTGAAAAAGCAGATATTCTCAAGAGTCACCCTGGCCAGGTCTTTGAACGCTCTTACAATCTAGCCGGTAAGGGCTGGGAACCCATGATCCACTGTTACCAGGAGATTCCCTGCAATCCCTGTACCACAGTGTGCCCCCATGACTCCATCCACTTAGATGACCGAACTGGAACGATTATGGATTTACCTAGGTTCTCTGGTAAGTGCATTGGCTGCGGTCTTTGTGTCCTGATTTGTCCAGGACTCGCCATCACCCTAGCCCGGAAGTCAAGGGAAGAAGAGGGCTTAGCCGATTTGGTCGTGCCCCACGAGTATGATCACAGTTTTGAGCCAGGCTCTAAAGTTCGCCTCCGAGGTGTAGAAGGTGCCGAGCTTGGTGAAGGAGTTGTGAAGGCTAGCCGGTATAATAAGAAACACCGGACGCACTTAATCACTCTAGAAGTTCCTGAAGAGCTCGCGACTCAGGCCGTGGGCATCCTGGTTCAGGATCCAGAAGTGACAAAGCCCTTAGCAGAGGCTGATTTCACCTATATGCCTGATCATGCCGTTGTCTGCCGCTGCGAGCGTGTCACCGTTGGCGAGATCAAGAAGTTCGTCGAGGAACACGAGGTCACCGATATTAATCAGCTCAAAATAGCCCGCTTAGCCATGGGCGCCTGTGGTGGTAAGACCTGCCTTGACCTTGTACCCCGTGTCCTGATGCAGGCTGGTGTAGAGCGGGAGCGTATTAACGCCGCAACCTACCGTCCCTTAACCGTAGAGGTACCCATGAAGGCCCTGGCCAATCAAGGAGGTGGACAAGAATGAAGAACTATGATGTAGTAGTCATTGGAGCCGGTAGTGTTGGCCTTCCCCTCGCCCACCGTTTGGCTCTGCGGGGCTTAAGCGTAGCCGTGGTTGAGAAGCGTGCTTCGGTTGGTCAAGGACAAAACAAAGCCGCGATTGGCGGAATTCGCGCCACCCACTCCGATCGTGCCAAGATCAAAGTGGGCAATGCGTCTTTAGATGTGATTCGCCGCCTTCTCCCTGAATACGGACAGGACGTAGATTATGTAGAAGGGGGTTACCTCTTCCCCGCCTACCAAGAGAATATCGCCCAAGGACTCAGGGATCTTCTCCCCTTACAGCAAAGCTTTGGCCTCAACATCGATTGGATAGAGCCTGAGGAAGTAAGGGAACGTTGTCCAGGTATTCGGGCCGATGGACTCATCGGCGGCACCTTCTCCCCAGAAGATGGTCATCTATCGTCACTGAAACTAGCCGCGGCCTTCCATAGTCTAGCCCGGCAAGAGGGTGTGGATTTCCTCTTTAATACGGAGGTAACCGCTTTTGAGGTTGAACATGGCAAAGTAAAAGCAGTGATCACAGATCAGGGGACCATTTCTTGCGCCTCTGTGGTTAATGCAGCTGGAGGCCATGGCCGAGAGATTTCCCTTTTGATCGGAGCTGACTTACCAGTCTACCCCGACTCTCATGAGGCTGGAGTAACAGAACCCGTTAAGCGCTTTTTCTTACCTATGCTGGTTGACATCGCGCCCGATGAACAGTCTGACAACTATTACTTCTACCAAAATGCTGAAGAGCAAATTGTCTTCTGTATTACTCCTAGGCCCAAGCGGATGGGCAAAGACAGGCGTTCCACATCGGAGTTCTTGCCCATGGTGATCCCCCGCATGCTGAATCTCTATCCGCGCCTTAGAAATCTGAAGGTGCGCAGAATCTGGCGAGGTCTGTACCCTATGACGCCCGATGGTAAGCCCATTGTGGGATTTGACCAGCAAGTGCAAGGATTCTTTCACGCGATTGGCATGTGTGGCCAAGGTCTGATGCTAGGCCCAGGTCTAGCAGACCTCATTGCCCGAGCCATTATGGAAGGCCAAGAAGATGAAGAAGTCTTTACCGATCTTTCCCCCTACCGTGACTTTAGCGGCGATGAATTACTGAAATAAAACTAGATGAGGTGATTGCATGTCAAATGGAATTTTTAGCATGCCCGTTCCACAAAATGAACCTGTTCAGAATTATGGACCGGGAAGTCCAGAGAAAGCCAAGTTAAAGGCGGCTCTGACCGAACTAAGTGGTAAGCAATTAGATATCCCTGTGGTGATTAATGGAGAAGAAATCCGCACCGGCAAGCTTGGCAAGTGCGTGATGCCCCACAATCACGGCCATCTCTTAGGCCAGTTTCACCAAGCAGGGACCAAAGAAGTAGAAGACGCCATCGAAGGCGCTCTAAAGGTCCGCAAGGAATGGGCCAGCCTCCCTTGGGAAGAGCGGGCAGGCATTTTTATGAAGGCAGCAGAGATTTTAGCCCACGAAAAGCGCTACATCATGAATGCCGCGACCATGCTGGGAATGAGTAAGACCGCAGTTCAAGCCGAGATCGACTCCGCCTGTGAGCTCATTGACTTTTGGCGCTTCAATATTCATTATATGGAGCAAATTTACCGTCAACAACCTGCATCGAGTCCCTTAAGTTGGAACCGTGTGGAGCACCGGGGTCTAGAAGGTTTCGTCTTTGCCATCACGCCCTTTAACTTCGCGGCCATCGCGGGGAATCTCCCCACCGCTCCAGCCATGATGGGGAATGTGGTGATTTGGAAGCCTGCGTCGTCCGCGGTCTATCCAGCCTACCATATTCTGAAGATCCTAGAAGAAGCCGGTTTACCACCTGGAGTTATCCAATTTGTGCCTGGTTCAGGCGGTACCGTAGGTGACCCCGTCTTGAAACATCCAGCCTTTGCCGGGCTCCACTTTACTGGTAGTACCCCTGTCTTCCAAGATATGTGGAGAACCATCGGAAATAACATCCAAGACTACTACACCTACCCACGAATTGTGGGCGAAACTGGCGGTAAGGACTTTGTCTTCGCCCATGCCAGTGCCGATGTGGAAGCCCTAAGCGTGGCCTTAGTCCGTGGTGCCTTTGAGTATCAAGGTCAAAAGTGTTCCGCAGCCTCCAGAGCCTATATTCCCAAGAGTATCTGGCCTAAAGTCAAGGAGCGTATTGTGGAGATGACCAAGGAACTTACAGTAGGAGACGTCTCAGACTTCACCAACTTTATGGGTGCCGTCATTGATCAAAAGGCCTTTAATAGCATTAAATCCTATATCGACTTTGCCAAGAACTCAAGCGAAGCAACGATCTTGGTTGGCGGCGATTATGACGATAGCGTAGGCTACTTCATCCAGCCCACCATTGTGGAAACCACCAATCCTAGGTTCAAACTAATGGAAGAAGAGATCTTTGGACCAGTTCTAACCGTCTACGTTTACGCCGATGAGGATCTCGAAGAGGCCTTGGAGCTCTGTAATACAACATCTCCCTATGGACTCACCGGCTCCATCTTTGCCAAAGACCGCAGAGACATTGTGTTCTTAGCCGATGCACTCAGCGAAGCTGCAGGCAACTTCTATGTAAACGACAAACCAACGGGTGCCGTGGTTGGCCAGCAACCCTTTGGCGGTGCCAGGGCATCGGGAACGAATGACAAGGCAGGTAGCTTAATCAACCTGCAAAGATGGGTCTCCCAGCGCACCATTAAGGAGAACCTACTACCACCCCGTGACTATCGCTACCCCCATCTGGGCGAGAAATAGGCAAAAAGGACATAAAAGAGCGTTAGCACTCAGCACTTGAGTACTAACGCTCTTTTTTCGTTTCACCTAGGAAAACGCCACTAAGCGATCGTAGGCTGGTTTCAAAGCTGGATACAGATCTTTGTACACTCCATAGAGTTCCTGGTAGGTTTGGCGCCACTCGGGGTTGGGTTCCACAACTTTAGTCACGGAGATGATGGAATCCGATGCTTCCACCACATCTTTGTACACACCAGCTCCCACCCCGGCTAAAATCGCTGCACCGAGGCCAGGCCCCTCATCCACATTGATCTCTTCTAAAGCTAGACCTGTGGCACTGGCGATGATTTCCTTCCACAGGGCTGATTTAGCACCGCCGCCCAAAGCCCTGATAGCAGTCCCCTCCCAACCGGCTGAACGGAGGAGTTCCACCGAATCGCACAGGGCGAAAGCAACGCCTTCCAAGACGGAGCGGAGGAGCTCTGCCTGACCGTGGGTTGCGCTCAGGCCGACAAAGGTACCCCTGGCATTGGCATCACCATGGGGTGTCCGTTCACCTGTTAGGTAAGGCAAAAAGACCAGTCCTCTGCTTCCAGGTGGCGCTGTGGCCGCTCTCTGGGTTAGAGCATCGTAAGACTCCGATTCAAGACCGAGTTGCCTCCGGACCCAGCTGAGGGATAAACCGGCTGAGAGCATAACGCCCATCATATAGAATTGGTTTGGTATACAGCTATTAAACATATGGACTGTTCCATGGGTAATGAGCCTTGGCTCAGCCAAATGGGCCAGTAACACTCCACTTGTACCCAGGCTAACCATGCCTCGCCCAGGCTTAACAACGCCAGAGCCTACTGCACCGCAGGCATTGTCTGCTCCGCCGCCCACCACTGGGGTTCCGATCCGAAGTCCTGTGGCCTCTGCTACAGCAGAGCTAATTTGACCCGCTACCTCTCCTGATTGGACAATAGGAGGCAAAATTTCACTGGACAAGTCCAGGGCCCTTAAAACGGGCTCAGACCAGATTTGCTCCCGTACATTCATCATCAGCATGCCAGCAGCATCAGATACTTCCATCTGCAGATTACCCGTGAGACGGAAACGAACATAGTCTTTCGGGAGAACCAAGTAGCGAACTTTGGCAAAGTTCTCCGGTTCATGGTTTCGTAGCCAGACCAGTTTCGGTAGGGTGAACCCTTCTAATACCGGATTACACACTTCTTCTAGGAGTACCTGGCCACCGACCTTGTCCTCGATGTACCTACATTCAGCACTGGTACGCACATCATTCCAAAGGATCGCTGGTCGAATCACATTCTTTTGCTCGTCTAAGAAGACCGAACTATGCATTTGGCCAGAGAGGCCGATTCCGAGAATCGCCTCTCCTTGCACATTGAACTTTTTCAGCACGCCTCGAATGGCTTCCACTGTAGCCTGCCACATATCCTCAGGGTTCTGTTCAGACCACCCAGGACGGGGCGTGAAAAAGGGGTACTCTGTTGTAAAGCTTCCTACTACATCACCTTTTGTGCTCAAAAGTAAAGCCTTCACTGCCGAGGTTCCAATATCAAGACCTAAGAGATATTCCATCTTGCTCCCTTTCTATGCTTCCAAAATATAGCGGTTGAGTACAGCTTCTAGGTACTCTTGGCGTCCTGAACTATGGGTAATCTGATCATGATCCAAGGCATAGGCACTGAGTTCATCAAATCCCACTTGTCCTTGGACAATTTGCTCACCGATGCCCGAACGATAGCTACTGTAGCGCTCAGCCACAAAGTCCTCCAAGACGCCGTCTTGCAAGAGGCGATCAGCCACAATGAGACCATGGGCAAAAGCGTCCATGCCAGCAATATGGGCGTAGAACAAGTCCACAGGTTCAAAGGAACCTCTCCGCACTTTGGCGTCAAAGTTCAAGCCACCCGGTGCTAAGCCGCCATTAAGCAGAATTTCATACATAGCCAGGGTTGTGGTATAGACATTCGTGGGGAACTGGTCTGTATCCCAGCCCAAAAGCTCATCCCCTTGGTTGGCATCAACGCTACCCAAAATTCCATTGACCCGAGCTAAACGCAGCTCATGTTGGAAGGTATGGCCAGCAAGTGTAGCATGGTTGGCCTCAATATTCACTTTGAAGTCCTTCTCCAGACCATAGGTACGCAAGAAGCCTAAGACGGTAGCTACATCAAAATCGTATTGGTGCTTCGTGGGCTCCTTCGGCTTAGGCTCAATGAGGAACTGGCCAGTAAAGCCGATTTTGCGAGCATAATCCAGGGACATATGGAGGAAGCGGGCCAGATTATCTAGTTCTAGCTTCAGATCTGTGTTAAGAAGCGTCTCATACCCTTCTCGGCCACCCCAGAATACGTAGTTCTCGCCGCCTAGTGCCTTGGTGATCTCCAGACTCTTTTTCACCCGTGCCGCGGAGTAAGCGAAGACATCAGCATTGGGAGACGTAGCTGCTCCATGCATGAACCGAGGATGAGAAAAAAGGTTGGTTGTGCCCCACAGCAGTTTCTTGCCGGTCTTTTGCATGAGTTCCTGAATCAGCTCAGCAATTTCATCGAGATTGGCGAAGGTCTCCTTCAGGGTAGCACCCTCGGGGGAAATGTCCACGTCATGGAAGCAGAAGAAAGGAATCTGCATCTTTTCCATAAACTCAAAGGCTGCGTGCACCCTTGCTTTGGCTATATCCATGGGCTTAGTTAGATGATCCCAAGGTCTCAGAGCCGAGCCAGATCCGAACATATCTACACCTGTTGCCACAAAGGTGTGCCAATAGGCCACAGAGAAACGCAGATGTTCTTCCATCGTTTTGTCCCCAATGACCCGCTCGGGATCATAGTAACGAAAGGCTAGGGCATTTTTCGTATTTTTACCTTCATACAAAACCTTTTCTACTTCTGGAAAATATACTGTCATGTTGAAACCTCCTGTCGAATTGATTCCTTATGATTCTATTGATGCCTGCCCCTCCACAGCTCGTTTACCAAAGCGTGGAATGTTGAAAGGCAACTTGTTCTTACTGATTGCATCAGCAGCAACAGCAATAAGTAAGACTAAACCCTTTACCACCTGCTGCACATTGGAGCTAATGCCCATAATGGACATACCATTATTTAAAACACCCATGAATAAGGCACCAATGAGGGTTCCCCCCACGGTACCTACTCCACCGTAGGCACTAGCACCGCCGAGGAAACAAGAACCAATGGCATCCAACTCAAAGGATTGACCCGCTTGAGGGGAAGCCGAGTTAAGACGGGCAGCAAAGACAATTCCCGCCACTGCCGCGAGAAAGGCCATGTTCACATAGGCCAAGAAGAGCAACCGCTTCGTCTTGACACCAGAGAGCCTGGCTGCCTTCTCATTTCCTCCCAGGGCATAGAGGTGCCGGCCCATCACTGTATGACTCGTGAAGTAGCTATAGGCCAAGAGTACGATTCCAACAATAATCAAGACCATAGGAATACCACGATACGAAGCCAGAATGTAAAAAAGCCAAACTACAGCGGGGGAAATCACAGCCATCTTAAGGATTAAAGCCCAGACACCTTCCACTGGATAACCCTTGTTCTTACGCCCCAGATAACCCATGATCTGCGTTACGCAGAATATTACGGCAATCAGGACACCAACAAGGAGGGAGGTACTATTACGCACCCCAAAAAGTTGAAGTTCTGGGAGCAAATCAGGCACATAGCCTGTGGAGTAACCGAGATAGGCTGGGGGGAAAGGCGCTAAGGTCAAGCCGTTTAGCACAATCAAGGTCAGGCCCCGGAAGACCAACATACCTGAAAGCGTTACGATAAAGGCTGGGATGCGCATATAGGCGATCCAAAAACCTTGCCAAATCCCAATTAAGATTCCAATGCCCAGGCAAAGCAGAATCGAAAGGTGGGGATTCCATCCCCAGGTAATGATAAAGGTACCGGCACAGGCACCAACTAGGGCCACAACCGAACCCACAGATAGGTCGATATTACCACCGGTCAAGATACAAAGCAGCATACCAACGGCTAGAATTACCACATAGGCATTTTGGAAGATTAGATTGGACACGTTCATGGGCTTGAGCAAGACACCTTTAGTCAAGACTTGAAAAGCAATGACAAGTGCCACTAAAGCCACAAGCATCATGTATTGCTTGAGGTTGTTCCGAAACGTCGTTCGCATACTGTTCATGCCCCGATCTCTCCTTTACTGTCCTGCATGATGCAATGCATGATGATCTCCTGGGTTGCCTCTTTAGCCAGAAACTCCCCAATAATTCTCCCCTGATTCATCACATAGATGCGATCGCACATGCCAAGAATCTCTGTCAGCTCCGAGGAAATGAAGAGGGCTGACTTGCCCGCTTCCACAAGCTCATTGATAATTTGGTAGATTTCGTATTTGGCCCCCACATCTACGCCGCGGGTCGGTTCATCTAGGAGCAACACATCTGGTTGAGAAAAGATCCATTTACCGAGCAATACCTTCTGTTGGTTACCCCCAGATAGATTTTCCACAAGTTGCTCTATAGAAGGGGTCTTTATGTCGAGAGACTCTCGGTAGTGGTTGGCCGTTTTTCTTTCCAGATCCTTGTCAATTTTCGCTCGGCGAGACACGAAGTCCATACGTGGCAACGTAAGATTGTGGACAATGCTGTTACTCAAAATCAACCCGCTTCCCTTGCGGTCTTCAGTCAGATAGGCTATGTTCGCCTTAATTGCATCTGGTACAGAGTTTAACTCTAAGGGAACCCCATCTTTATAGACAGTACCGGATGCTTTCGTACCGTAAGCCTGGCCAAAGATGGACATGGCAAGTTCGCTACGTCCTGCACCAATGAGGCCATAAATCCCCACAACCTCACCTTTGTGTAGTTTGAGAGACACATTATCCACCACTTTGCGGTCGGTGAACTGTTCGTGGTATACAGTGAAATTCTTTACCTCAAAGGCGATCTCATCCTTGATGGCTCTGGACCGGGTGGGAAAACGCTCCGTCATCTCTCGACCCACCATGCCTTTGACGATCCGGGCCTCAGGAATTTCAGCAGCTTTGTTATCTAAAGTTTCAACGGTAGCACCGTCACGCAAAATCGTGATCCGATCAGCGCAATAAGAAATTTCGTTTAGTTTATGAGAGATAATAATAGAAGTAACACCTTGCTCCTGGAGTCGAAGGAGCAAATCCAACACGTTCTTGGAGTCACTCTCATTGAGACTGGAGGTTGGTTCGTCTAAAATTAAGAGACGCACATTCTTCGCCAGGGCTTTAGCGATCTCAATTAATTGCTGTTTGCCTACGCTGATATCCTTTACGAGCGTATGAGGGTCTTCCTCGAGACCTACAATGCGCATATACTCTTGAGCTTTTTGATGGGTCTTGTGCCAATCAATACGCCCTCTACTTTGTTGCTCATTACCAAGAAACATATTCTCACCAATGGACAAATAGGGAACCAAAGCCAGTTCTTGGTGAATAATCACGATACCTAGACGCTCCGAGTCTTTGATGCCTTGGTGGCGACATAGTTGACCATCAAAGAAAACATCCCCAGAATAAGTTCCGTACGGATAAACACCACTTAAGACATTCATCAACGTTGACTTGCCTGCACCGTTTTCTCCCACCACCGCATGGATTTCCCCTTCGTTAACGGTGATGTTGACGTTATCCAGGGCTTTAACACCGGGAAACTCTTTGGTGATGGAACGCATCTCTAGTAGTTTCTTCGTCACACGTCTCATCCTCCTACTTCCAAGGGGCGGATGGGAAAATCCCCACCCGCCAACTCGACTGTTACATTCTAGATACCTAGTTGCTCTGCAGTGTAGTAGCCGCTTTCGATGAGAAGTTCATAGTAGTTGTTGATGTCTGCAAAGACTGGTGCGCTGAGGTAGGTTGGTACTACTTTTACACCATTGTCATAGGTCTCAGTATCATTGATTGGTGGCTCTTCACCATTAACAATAGCCTGTACCATGGCTACAACGTTGGCTGCTAAGGTACGAGTATCCTTAAAGATGGACATAGACTGACGACCAGCTAAGATGTTCTTCATGTTAGCGATATCGCAGTCTTGACCAGTAATCAGGGGGAACTCTTCGAAACCGGCGTTAACCAAGGAGTTGGTCACACCAAGAGCAGTGGAGTCGTTAGAGCAGAGTACTGCATCTAATTTGGTTCCGTCGGAGTAGTTTGCAGCAATCAAGTTATCCATACGAGCCTGAGCTCTTTCAGAGGACCAAGCCATGGTTGCTACAGATTCAAAGGCAATTTGGCCAGATGGAATCTTTACAATACCACTTTCAATGTAAGGAGCAATCGCATCATAGGCACCTTGATAGAAGTAGCGGGCGTTATTATCATCTGCGGAACCACCAGTGATCTCGATATTCACTGGGTCTTTACGTGTAGCGAGCTCTAGTTTTTCCACAAGGTATTCACCTTGGATGGTTCCAACCATGTAGTT
>JAAYOK010000296.1 GCA_012520355.1 Bacillota bacterium
CTTGCTCTGCGGCCTATTCAGTGTGGCTCAGGGCCAAGGCTTGTTTCTCCCAGAGGAGATTCGGCCCGGTCTCAGGGGAGTGGCCAAGACCGTGATTTCGGGTAACACCATTGAGACTTTCGATGTGGAAGTCTTAGGCTTGGTACCCCAAAGTCCACCTTTGAGCAACTTGATTATGGTTCGAGTGAGCGGTGATGTGATCGAGCGCTCAGGCGGCATCGCCCAGGGTATGAGTGGTTCCCCTGTGTATATCCAAGATCGTCTCTTGGGGGCGATTGGTTATACATATGCACAAACCGACCACAGGATAGGTCTTGTGACCCCTGCAGTGGATATGTTTAAACTCTATGAGCAAATTTCTCTGCCAGATCCAGTATTACCACCAGGGACAACCGCCCTACAGTCGCCCTTGATTGTGCAGGGGCTCAACGAACGTAATACCCGCTTTTTGACGGAATCTTTGGGAGTGGGGATGGTGTCAACGGCGCCATCCCTTACCTCAGATGATATCTATAAGTCCATAGCCCTGCAGGCTGGTAGTATGATCGGTGTTCAACTATTGCGGGGCGATTTTCAAGTAGCCTCCTTCGGAACCGTCACACATGTGAAGGAAGACGGACGCTTTATTGCCTTCGGGCATCCCTTTACACACTATGGCAAGGTAGATTTCTTTGCATCTGCTGCCTATGTTCATCATACTCTACCTTCGATCGAGCTTCCCTTTAAGATTGTCTCCCTGGGTTCGACCATTGGTAAGATAGAGCAAGATCGTGCCGTTGGTCTTGGAGGCAGTCTGGCAAGTCAGCCAGAGTATGTTTCTATCAATATTCAGGTGCGGGATCGGGATCGAGACATACGCCGATCCTTCAATGTGGAAGCAGTGAAAGAGCCAAGTATTATGGTTCCTCTGGTCATCAGCAGTGCCTATCAAAGTATTGACGCAACCCTAGATCGCTTAGGAGCAGGGACCTCTTTTGTGCGCTTGGAGTTTACTGCCAAGGACTTTAATCAACGCATGATTAGGGAGAATCTTTTTTATAGTGATAGCGATATTGCCGTGTGGTCCTTAACAGACTTGCTCTCCGGTCTTGAACTTCTGGCTAACAATAATTTACAAGAAGTGGATCTCCAGGATGTGCGAATCGAAGTAGAGGTGGCCCAGGAACGTAAGACCGCGACGATTGAAAAGGCTGTACCGAGTACCTTTTACGTAAAACCCGGTGAGTTTGTTGATGTGGATGTGACCATTCGTCCTTATCGGGGGACAAGCGAGATTCGCACTCTACGAATTGAAGTGCCCCAAGATATAGCACCTGGTTTACTCACAGTAACCGTCAGGGGAGGCGGAGCCGGTTATTATGTGGAGAAACCACCAGTCCATACTAGTCCCCTTGAATCTACGGAAGATGAGGATGAACCGGTACGTCAAGTGATCTCTGGCGCGGAATCCCTTGATGCCTTAATCACAGAGTATATGGAAAGGGAGAGGAATAACGAGATTGTGGCGGAGTTCTATCCCTTCCTTGATGTCAGTGCCCAGGAGGAAGAGTCGGATGCCTTGGAGGACGATGGTGGAGAGGTCGAAGAGGTTGAAGAGGAGGAAACGGTGTATCAGGCACCACTGAGTTACTTCTCATGGGCCGACACCCCATCGGATGCTACCAAGGTTCGGTTGGCTACACAGTTCATTATTGATGGTATGGCCACCTTTGATCTAAACGTCTACCAATAGGGATTGGGTTTTTCTGCACACAGTCCCCAGACTTGGCAAGAGGATTACGAATAAGGTAAGTAGAATAAGAGAGAGATGAAAATTCAATGCACGTGGGAGGCAGGACAATGAAGCGAAGTTCAGCCAAGCTCTTAGTGGGGCTCATCATGATTGGATTATTATTCCAGGTGGGCACATGGAGTGTGGAAGCTCAAGAGTCATCTATTGTTCGTTCAATAGAGGTAAAAGGAAACACATTTATTGATACCGAAACCATTAAAGCGAGTATTCTCAAGACCAAAGTAAATCAACCCGCTGTGGAACAGCAAATCCTCGATGACTTGCGCTCCATTTATGATCTTGGCTACTTTCAGGATGCTACCGCCAGTTTCGAGCCCGCGGTTGCCGGGGTACAAGTGGTCTTCCATGTTGTAGAGAATCCTGTGGTGAAAGAGATCGCCTTCTCTGGTATGTCGGGAATCCCCTTTAGGGATTATCAGAAAACGATGAAGACACAAACTGGGTTTATCCTCAACATCCATGATCTTTGGGAAGATCTCTATGGACTGCGGGAATGGATCGCAACGGAGCATGGCTACTTTGCCCGGATTGCTGATCTGGAAGCGGATACCGATGGACGAATCAGCGTAGTCTTGGCTCAAACCGTCTTCAAAGATGTTGTGATCGAGGGCAATGAAAAAACTAAGGATTTTGTCATCGAACGGGAACTCTCCTTCGAACCCGGCGATCCTGTGAACATTCAACAGGTTGATCAAAGCCTACGGCGTCTTTTGATGTTAGGGTATTTTGATGAGATTGGTCGGGACTTCTCCGAAGAAGACGATCCCGATGAAACTGTGTTGACCATTAATTTGACGGAACGTAAGACTGGTTCTGCTACCTTTGGAGTCTCCTACAGTAGTAGTGATCGTCTGCTCGGTTTCGTGGAAGCGGCGGATGAAAACTTCTTGGGTAGAGGTCAAAAGGTCAATGCCACAGCCCGTTTTGGTAAAAGGCTCCAAGAGTATGAGCTCGGTTTCTATGAACCGTATATCGATAAGAGCGGGACCTCCCTTGGTCTCAACCTCTATCGGAGGAGCAGGCCCCTGAGTGTTACCAGTAAGGAAACAGACGAGCTCTTGGATGCAAAGAGAACCACCAATGGTGGCGATCTCACCCTGGGGCGTCCCTTTGGCGAGTTTACCCGGGGCAGACTTACCCTCAGACTGGAGAATACGATCTATGATCTTCCCGAGGAAGCCATCAAAGAGACGTTTGACGATTATCGTAATCGAACCGTGGGTTTTGGGGTGAACACCAATACCTCTGATCATCCCTTTAATCCGACCGAAGGTTATCGCAATGACATCTATCTCGAACTAGGTACTCGCCTTTTAGGTGGTGACATGCAGTATGCCAAGCTACGTCTAGAACACAGCCGTTATTTTGAGATTCATGATGGAGGTTGGGTTCTAGCCCTCCGTGGCTTAGGCGGCAGGCTTCTAGGCGGCGACCTAGGTGACCAGGGCCAGGAAGCGTTCACCATTGGCGGAGCGGATACCTTAAGAGGTTATCCTTATGGTGGTTTCAAAGATAAGGGTGAGAAGCGAGGCTCCTTGGTAGGCGATCATATGCTGGTGATGAACGCAGAACTCAGGATTCCTGTATTAGAGAAGGTCACTGGCGTGCTCTTTACCGATTGGGGTACAACCTGGGATAAAAATGAGAGTATGGGCTTTACAGACCTAGCCAATAGCTTTGGCCTTGGTGTACGTCTAGATACGCCCCTTGGACTCTTGCGTTTAGATTATGGTTGGGGTAAGAATGAAGAAGATGAACGGAAAGGTCAGTTCTACTTTGGTATTGGCCAGATGTTCTAAGATTGGATGATGAAGCCAGCGGCGTACTGCAAGGCAGTGGGGCCGCTGGTTTTTTTTACGTTTGTCCCCACCTAAAAACCCTTGCTATAATAGGTGTGATGCTCAAACTACGTAAAGGGAGACATTTATGGGGATGAAAAACAGACTATTGGTTCTTTGTCTGATCACAATATTTCTTTCGGGGTCCCTTGTTTTAACCGAAGACAACAAGGCAGCCCTGCCTGAACCGGAGACCGTCATTGAAGCACTCCTCATGGAACAAGAGGAAGAACTGAAAAAATACGCCTTGGAATTGAAACAGGCTGGGGAGGAGCTCTTCGCAGAAAAGTTGGGAGAACTGCGCCGGGCTCACATGCAGGCGATGCATGATGAAGCAAAGCGTTTACGATTCCAAGCGGAAGACAAGCTCAAGGAACTGGAGGCCAAACTCGGAGGGGACATGCTTCGCCAGCAGTTGCAGTTGATGCTTGTCACCTTAGATGAAGACCAACGACAAGCTCGCCTTAAGGTCATGGAGCAGCTCCAAGGGGAACTAGCCGCTGCCCAAGTTGACTTAGAAGCGGAATTGCAGGAACAATTACTTCAGCTCGAGGCAGAGTATGAGGCCCGGAGCCAAGGGGAGGCGGCCCGACTTCTTGCCGAAGTCGAACAAGCCCTAGAAGAGGAGCTCGCAGACTTTCGTCGGAGTCTTTTTCAGGATTTAGCCCGGTCCTCGCGTAGCGCTTTGGCAAATCGGTGATACTAAATGCAGTAAGGTGGTGACAAGGCATGAAGTATCTACCTTGGGGTTTAGCTGGACTCTTGGCTGTGGCTCTCATCTGGGCCCTGACCATGAGTCCTGGCGGAGAAGAGATCGGAACTGTGAATCTGGCGAGAATTGTGGAAGAAAGTGCTCGTGCCCAAGAGTTAAACCAAATGTTAAGCGACCGGCACAATGAACTCATCACACGCTTTGACTTGGGATCCGAACCAGATGAAGAGGATCTCGATCGAAGCGAGCGGGAAAGGGCAGCTTACGCAGAGTACTTATCCTATCGACTCGAACTAGAAACTCAGTTCCAGCGGGTAGTGGATGAAGTCATTGCAAAAGTGGCCAAGGACAAAAATGTAGCCCTGGTCTTGGATGAAGATGTGGTCCGTTTTGGCGGACAGGATTTAACGAATGATGTCATTAAAGGTCTAAACTGAGGGTCCATTTTCGGACCCTTTTTCAAATCCACTAACTCCCATGGAGTTTTTGCAGGTAAATCTGTGGCGAAAGAGAATATTTAGCCAAAAGTAAGACAGAAGGGAGCTTGTGTTATGCGGAAAACACCGTATGTCATCGTAACTTTGTTCATGATTCTTGCCTTGTTGTCCATTCCCGCTGCTGCTTCCAAGATCTTCAGCGTACCTACGGCGGATGTAGCTGGTGATGCTTTTGAGCTAGATTTTCTCCATCATCGAGGCCAGAGCTCAGTAGGGGCTCAGTTTGGCCTTTTACCCGGCTTAAGTGGGGGCCTGCGGCAGAACTTTGGTCCAGATCGTCAGCTCTATGCAACCTTAAGGGGAGCCCTGGTTGAAGAAACCCAGTCTCGTCCAGGTTTTGCCCTGGGGGCCGAGCTCTCCTTGAAGCAGCAACATATTTACGCTGTGGTTTCAAAGCAATTGGGTGTTCCTGGCCTAAGGGGACATTTTGCCTTGGGCACGGGACGTTACTCCCGGGCTATGGCAGGGGTTATTTATATGCTGAATCCAGTCAAGGTAAGCAATGTACCTACCGTCTCCGTGTTTGCTGAATATGACGGTCAAGGACTCGCTGGAGGTGTCATTACCCAGTTCAGTCCAGAGTTTAAAGCCAATCTGGCTGTGTCCTCCCAGGGAGCGAGCTTTGGCTTGGGTTACAAGGCGGTTTTCTAATGTGAGGTGTAGGCCAAATGAGGATTTTCGATCGCTATCTTGTCCGTGAGTTCACGGGACCCTTTTTGTTCTGCGTCTCAGGTTTCACTGTGGTACTCCTCAGTGGTTTGCTTTTTCAGCTTACGGATTTAATCTTTGTCAATGAAGTGGCTGTATTTACTGTAGGAAAAATGTTACTCTATCGCATCCCAGCAACGGCCGTCATGACTTTACCCATCGCCAGCTTGTTTGCCACTCTTCTATCCATCGGTCGCTTGGTTCAGGATAACGAAATGACGGTTCTAAGGGGAAGTGGTATCTCCTTTCCCCGTTTGATTGTGCCGGTTTTATGCATGGGAATCCTAGTGAGTGCACTCACCTTTTGGGCCTCAGAGGAAATTGTCCCCCGTTCCAACCAGAAATTTGAGAATATCCTTCGGCAAATTATCTTTTCCGAAGGGGTCCCTGTGGTGGAAGAGAATGTCTTTTTCCACGGAGGCGAAGATCGCTATTTCTACATTGGTGAGGTTGTCACGAAAACGAACGAACTGAAGAAAGTCCTCGTCTATGAACTAGACGACAAGAACTTCCCCAGCATCACCAGTGCCAAAACAGGGATTTTTCAGGATCATACTTGGGTCTTATTTGATGGTATTTATCAGGAACTGGACGAAGAAGGCTTTGTGCAGTTTGAGAGTCGTTTTGAACGGATGGAGATCATCACTGAACAAGAAGGAGAGGTTTATCTCGGGAATCAACGTACCGTTGATGAAATGAGTAGCAAAGAGTTGGGGGAATATATCGAACGGTTTCAGCGAGGTGGACTTAAAGTACGTTCCCTGGTTGTAGACTACCATCTAAAACTAGCCAGTCCCTTGGCGTCCTTCGTCTTTGTTCTCTTTGCAGCTCCCTTAGCCCTCTTGGGCAAAGGCGGGCGCTCCTATGGGGTGATCCTCGCTTTAGTGATCCTGCTTTTCTATTATGTGGCGGTATCTGTCTCGCGCTCCCTCGGTGTGAATGAGGTGCTCCATCCCATTGTTGCTGCTTGGCTTGTGAATGTATTGTTTGCTGTTTTTGGCTTTGCTTTCTTGGTCCGATCGGACCGCTTACGTTAAGATTGGAGAGATCGTATGGTCTGGCACAAAGGACATATCCATCTCGTTTGCATGATGTTTGGCATCTTGCTCTTTGTCTTGCCCACGTTTCCCGCAAGCGCGGCGGATCAAGATACCCAACCGGTGCGAATTGTGGCCTCGGAATCAGGATCGTATGATTGGACCGAGCAAATCTTCGTGGCCCAAGGCGATGTAGTTGTTACTTCAGGTGCTCTGACACTCCAAGGCGATCATTTAACCATGGATCTGGTGAGTGGGGAGATTGTGGTTGAAGGTAATGTCAAACTCAGCCAAGATGAATATGAGATCTACGGAGATAGTCTTGTTTATCAGCTTGAGACGAGCGAGGGTCGACTCGAGAACATCAAGACAGAAATCGTTGCAGCGGAAAAGACCGGTACGATTTTTATCGCCGGTAATCAGGTCCAAATCCAAGAGGATCAATACTTTGTGAGCGGCGCTCGCTTTACCACCTGCGATCTGGAAGAAAGCCATTTCCATTTGGCCACGCGGGAGTTGGAGTTTTATCCTGGTGACAAGGTGATTATTCGAGGTGTCACCTATTATGAGGGGAAAATACCCGTCTTTTACTGGCCTTATCTCGTTATTCCTTTAGATCTGGATGATTGGGATGGCTTTCGTTTACCCGTCCTTGGTTATAGTGAGGTGGAAGGGTATTATATGAAAAACACCTTCAACTATCATTTGAACTCCAAGGCCTATGGGCATCTCTATGTAGACCTATTCACACGTCTCGGTGTTGGCCTGGGGGCCCGCCATTTCTATGATCTAGGAAATTTCGGTAAGGGTTCGCTGTACCTCTATGGAATCCCCAAGAGTGAAAGCCCCATGTTGAAAGGTTCGTTTCAGCATGATTGGTCTAAAGACAAGTGGGCCCTATCGACGACCACAGAGTATGAAGATTCGTGGGTTAAGTACGAGTTGAAAACGGACAATCGCCTCAAGCTGACCCTGGACAAGGGAAGTGCGGAGGCTTGGTACAAGTATACGAAAAATCCCAAGAGTAGCACCAGTGAACGGGAGGATCTGGGTCTGAAATGGTCGCAAAATCTCACCGACCAGTGGCGCCTAAACCTACAGGGCTCCCTAGTGGAACAGACAAGGGCCCAAGGTAAGCTGAAGGTTATTGACTACCTGGCTGAGACAATCTATCGCCGGGGTAAGCATACCCTGACCCTAGCCGCCCAGCAGCAGTATAATCCCGACTTACTCGAAGGTGAGGCCCCACCTTGGCAAAGCGTGCAACGCCTGCCTGAACTGAAATGGGAAGTCAGCGACCTAGGCCTAGAGAAACTGCCTCTACGGGCACAGATTGTGGTGGGGCATTACGGCGAACGACCTTCCACCATAACGCAGAATCGAGTGTATGGTCAGCTGACCCTAAACCAAAAGATTTGGCGGCCCACGACCAAGACCACTGCCAGCTTCCAAGGCCATGTAGCTGCTGCAAGCTATTCCAGTGATCAAAGACAAGTGTGGAGCTATGGCAGGCTGGTTTTAAACCAGCGTATTACCAACAGTCTGCAAACTACCGGGACCTATACCCGCCGGGATGTATGGGGTACAAGCCCCTTCCGTTTCGATCGCCAAAGTCCTTTGCAAACCCTGGATTTGAGGTTAAACTACAACGAGTCTCCTTGGCGACTCATAGCGGCCACTCGCTACAACTTCCTTAACAAGCAGTTTAGCACCCTGACCTTACAAGGTTATTGGCAGCCGAATCGATCCTGGAGTTTGAGCACTACACTCAGTTATGACCTGAATACCAGAAAACTGATGCAAGTTGTTCCCATGGTAGAGTATAAGAAGGACGATGTGTCGGTTAAGCTGGGCGGTCGCTATCAGGCAGCCAGCAAGGTTTTAGAACGGGTTGATGCTCGCATAGCTCTCCCACTAGGAGAGACCTGGTCGGTGCAGTGGGATGCCATCTACGAGCCTCCTAAGGAGGCTTTCAGTAAGGGGAGTGTGATGTTGTCGAAGGACCTCCACTGCCGCGAACTAAGTGTATCCTACGATTTCGTGAAAAAGAGCGTGGCCTTACAGTTAACCATTAACGCCTTTCCAACTTTACCCCTGGGTTGGGATTCAGAGGGAGGGCTCAGCCTCTTTGATTTGGAAGAGGTTACGGATATCATTGGCGTAAAGGAGTGATGGAGCTGCATCCGAAGGTGAAGAAAGCCATCATAATCCTGGCGGTCTTGGTTATTGCAGTTATCATCGCCTTTCGTTTCTTTGCAGAACCGCCACCGCCGCCAGTTGCTGTACCCCCAAGTGTGCAGCTTCTCCAGTCTCGCCTAGTAGGTCGCAAAGATGGTTGGCGTCAGTGGGAGATCTTGGCCCAGTCAGTGCTGCAAACAGGCGATTTAGTTACCCTAACAGATCTCGATGAAATCATCATGTTTCAAGAGGAAGAGGCTTATTTATTCCTCGATGCCCAGAGAGCTGTCTGGAATCGTAAAAAAGATATTCTGGATCTCTATGAGGCTGTGGTTTGGAATGAGGATGAGAGTTTCTATTTAGAAAGCGATCTCTTAACTTGGGCAGGAAACGAGGAAACCTTGACGTCCCCGGGGCCGGTTTTCATCGTTTGGGAAGGATTGGAGATTCGGGCGTCTGAAATGGTCATGGAGTCTAAGGAAAACTTATTGCATTTGCGAAATGATGTACAGATTCGTGACGGGTCTCTGGTCTGGCGAACTGAGAGCGCTGTCTATGATCTTGATCACGAACGGATGGACTTTTACGGAGGCTTGGTTTTAGAGGAGGGGGTCACAGAATGAAGAGGAGATTGCAGGTTTTTTTCCTAGTTGTCGTATTATTCGGATTTGGTGGAGGTTCGCTATTTGCCCAAGAGAACGTGGGCACACTGGAGATCACTGGTGTCCCCGGGGATGTGATTGCAGGCCGCTATGACCGTGATGCCGGTGTCTTTTCCGCCGATGTCAGGGATATCGAAGGGGCCCTGATCACCGTAAACATAGACGATGTTAAAATCGTAGGAAAGACCATGGAGTGGCGGACCGATGATGACTATTTGTTTTTCACCGTAGACGCCAGACTAACCCAAGAGGACTTTGAGTTAACGGGCGATGCGATTGAGTACTTCGGTGAGGCTAAGAAACTGAAGTCCAAGGGACAAGTGGTGGTCATCACAGAGGATTCCACTATCTATGCCGACGAGCTTGACTATGATGAAGAAACAGATGAAGCTCTTTTTACCGGTAATGTCAGAGTCGTTTTCTCCGATGGTGTCTTAGAGGGTCAGAAGTTCTTGATGTTGCTCGAAAAGAGCGAGCTTCAGTTCTTTGGTTCCTTCCAAGGTGAGTTCAGCGAAGTGGAAGATAAACAGTAATTAATGACAATATTAACGGGCTTTACCACTTAAACCCCAGCTAGAGGCGTGTTATAATGAAACCGCTAGATGGGAGGTAGGGTAATGCTCGTTTTTTTTCGCGACGGCTTTTATCGGGATATGATACTTTTACTCATTGTAACCGTGTTGGTTGGTGCCGCGTTTGCCCAGGGCATTGCCTGGGCCATTGACACCTATTTTGGTGATACCCTTGATGGCATGATTGGTGAATATGGTGAGTATGATCTGATTTTGCATATTCGTGAAGAGGCTAAAGAAGCGGCTTTGCGAGAGCTGGAGCGGATTGGTCAGGAATCCTTTCCGGGTTTCAAGCTCAATCAAACTTTGACCATTGCTGGACAGGCTAATTTCTTCTTTGGCTTGCCGGAAACATATCGCAATAAGGAGGTCCTTGAGAGTATAACCTCCTATTTTGGCGCGGTTCCTGGCATTAATGGGTATACTTTGATGGTGGAACCCAGCGTTTTAATTCGGGGTGTACATCCAGCTGTCCGGGAAGGCTTGACAGAGCAGATTCAAGAGCTGGAAGGTGTTACCTTTGTAGTGAGAGACGGCGTCAATTTGGTCGTGGTACTCACAAGCGATGACTATATCAGCCAGGTTACCCAGGAGATTGATGGGATCTTAGGGTTTTATCAAATGGTGGAACTCCGTTTTCCCATGGGATTTGAAGTGGATACCCAAGAAGTTGGTGAACAAGCCCTCGCGATCCTAAGAGCCCAGAACGGCGACGGGGATGCACTTTATCAGAATGTGACCAATGCACAGTATGGTGAAGACCTCGATGCTTTCCTAAAAACCCTTGTGGAGATGAGGGACTTTCTCGGTAGTTATGCCTCTCAAGTACGGATTCGGCCCCGACCCAGTGTTCAGCTTGGTGTGGGAGATCTTGTGGTCGTAGAAGACGACCTGATTATTGAGGTCACTGGTGTTTATGGAGAACTCGCCCAGGGCATGATTGTGGAAGGAGCACCTACGCAAAGCACAGATCAGATCGTGCTGCAGGGTTACCGCTATCTTGGTGGAGACGAACCTGGTGAATGGGTGGGGGATGTGGAAATTGAAAATGAGCGGTACCGTCTGGCCTACGCAGTGGATGAAAGTTTGCGGCTCCTAGCGGAGTTAGAGGAGCTATCTGTGCAGGCTAGTGCCGCGGTGGATAAGGCTGATGCGGTCTTGATCACCTTTCAAGAGGCCTTGATGCAGTTGGAAGTACTCCAAGTGCAAATGCGACAACTGAACGAAGGTATCGCCAGTGGGGATACGAAGTCCTCTGGTGAGGAGTTCTTGGTCACTCTTTTACTAAATGGGCTCTTTCAGACCTTGGCCCAAGGTGTTATTCATAACGGTGAGACTTCTTTAGACTCTCTGCAACATCTCGACATTGAAGAAATGCGGGGAAGCCTAACTGGCATTAGCCAGCAAATCAGCAATGTCCAGGAAATTGATGTAACCGCCATTATGGAGCAAATTGGTTTTGTCAGAGATACCCTACCCGATCTCGACGATGCGGAAATCGGCCAAGCTATACGCCTGATCAACACCTATTTAGGCGGTCAGGTCATTCCCGGTGAACGTGTGCAATTACTCATTCAGGGCGAGAAGCTCGATGAAAAGGCTGCTGAAGCCCTCTTGCAGCAGGAACTACAGAATCCCTATTTGCACACCTACTCAACATCGGTTGGCATGGTCACCCCGGATGCTCGAGGTGAGGTCTTTCGGATCCTAAAAGAGGTACGATCCATTGTAGCGGGACTTCTCTCCATCATCTTTACCGTAATTGTGCTGGTCTTAGATCACGCCACTGTGTTCAGTACCTTGAAATACATCCAGCGGAGTGCCAAGACGGCCAAGAAAACGTGGCGGAACCGTTTGAATCCTTTGCTTCTCCTCGGAGGAACGCTAGGCAGTGTGATCCTAACGAGTGTGTATTACTTGTCTCGGTCGAAAATTCCCTATTTGAACCTACATTCGATCGCTCTGATTGGCTTTGTACTAGGGGTTATGCTTGTGATTTGGGCGGAACGCTTTAATCCTGTTGATAGCATGGAGTTGATGGCTGGACAATGTCTAGGACTTTCCAATGTACAAATTATGCGGGAAGTGGTGATTCCCCCCAGCCGTCCAGGGTTGTTGAATCTACTCAATCGGTTCAAACAGCAGTTTTAGAGGGATGTGATAGCAAGATGCTTGAGATTTATGATTTACACAAGTCCTTCGGGAAAGTGGTAGCCCTCGACGGAGCCAACCTCAAGGTAAGCAAGGGTGAGACTGTGGTCATTATGGGTCCTTCCGGTTGCGGCAAGTCTACCCTCATTCGCTGTATTAATCGACTGACGGAGCCCGATTCGGGGAGGATTATTCTGGGCGGACAAGATGTGCTACAACTAGAAGGTAGGGCCCTCCAGGAGCTCCGGCGTAGTGTGGGTTTTGTCTTTCAACAGTTTAATCTGATCGGTCGTTTGACCGTATTAGAAAATGTAATTTTTCACCTCGTTTTAGGAGGTATGGATCAGGAAGAGGCTAGAGAAAAGGGCCGCCAGGTACTGGCTAAGGTTGGTTTGGCTACGGCGGAAACTCGCCGACCCCATGAGTTAAGTGGGGGTCAACAGCAAAGGGTAGGTATTGCCAGGGCCTTAGTAACCAATCCTTCTATCATGCTTTGGGACGAGCCCACTGCATCCCTTGATCCTATTTTGGTAGGTGAGGTTTTGGAGGTCATGGAAGAGCTGGTTCGCTCTACTGCCACAACCATGGTCATCGTAACCCACGAGGTATCCTTTGCCCGGAGGGTGGCAGAGCGGATTGTCTTTATGGACCAGGGACGTGTGGTGGAGGAAGGTGAACCGAAGGAACTCTTCGAGCATCCTCGTTCAGATATCGGCAGGCTTTACAAGAAACTTCTTCAGCACTAAACCGGCGTTTCTGGCGAAAAGAAGGAAATGCGCCATCTCTGCCGAAAACTATATCTGCAAGAAAATGCATTTTTGGCCAAAGGAGTGTGCGGCATGCTGTCTATTGATCAGATTCAGGGGTTGTTACCCCACCGCTATCCATTCTTGCTAGTCGATCGAGTCTTAGAGCGGGAAGAAGGGCAACGGGTTGTGGCCATTAAGAATGTCACAATCAACGAGCCTTTTTTTCAGGGACATTATCCTCAGACTCCTGTGATGCCAGGGGTCATGATTGTGGAGGCCATGGCTCAAGTCGGGGGGCTGGCTGTGGGAGGGGCGCCTGATCAAGGTACACTTCCCTTGCTTGCTGCCATCGAGAAGATACGATTCCGGGAAATGGTAAAACCAGGGGATCAGCTCGTGATTACAGCTACGGTGGTCGCCATCCGAGCTGGAATCGTCAAGATCGAAGCTGAGGCGAGAGTGGACGGCAAGGTGGTTGCAGAAGGAAATCTGACCTTCGCCCTCCTGTCTAGGAAGGACTAAGCCATGAAGACAATTATGATGCTAGGTGGAGACAACACAAGTGATCGTTTCGGATCCGCCTTAGCCAGTAAGATCCTGGAAAAATGCCCATATGTTAGGCTGTTTGGAGTAGGTGGGCCTCTGATGAATGATGCAGGGGTGCGCCTGCTTTATGATATCTCGGAAGAGCTCAGTTTGGGGATCTTCATGTCCATGCGTGGCTCGCCTGTGGCCAAACGGATGATCAAGTTGGTAGGGGATGCCATGGAACAGGAAGAGCCGGCCATGATTGTTCAGATTGGTCTTCCCATTTTCGGCTATAAACTCCTCAGCATTGCGCGGGCCAAGGGAATTCCCGTCTTATATTACTATACTCCTCTCAGCAGGGGATTAGGTAGTGTGAGGGTTAATGATTTTCCCAAACTTGTGAATAAGGTCGCAAGTATCAGCCGTTTTGAGACGACCCAGTGTGAGCAGGTAGGTATTGATTGTGAGTTTGTGGGTCATCCCTTGATGGATTTGGCAGACTTTTTATCGACCCCACAGGAAGCCAGGGCTAAGTTAGGGATTGAGCAGGACCAAACCAAGGTGATTGCTGTCTTGCCTGGAGCCCGGGAGATTGAAGTAAAGAGTGTCTTGCCGAATATTCTGAAGGCCGTGGACTTGGTGATCCAAGATCATAAAGATGTTGAGGTCATTGTCTCTATGGCTCCAAGTATTCGTAGCTCCCTTGTGGATGATCTTGTGAAGAGATGTTCCCAGAAAAATGTCCGTTTGGAAAGGGATATTTACAATGTGCTACGAGCTGCAGACTTGGCCATCACCTCCATCGGCACGAGTTCCCTGGAGGCGTCCCTCCTAGGGATACCGTCTGTGGCCGTATATCGGGTACCCCAGAGCACGTATTTGGTGGATAAATTACTCGATCGCAAACCCGCGATGACCATAACCAATAATATTCTGCGAAAGAATGTAATACCTGAGTTTATTCAACGAGACTTTTCTCCCGTTAAGATGGGAGAAACTCTAGTGCGTCTTTTATATGATGAACAGGCCAGAGAGAATATGCTCCAGGAATTAGCTGGTTTACGGTACGAGTTAGGAGAACCAGGCTCAGTGAATCGAACCGCTGAAATGGTCGTGGAAATGGCTGGGTGTGAACGTAATGAGTCAATTGGTAGCTAAGAAGCTCGTAAAGACATATGGTAAGCGTACGGTGGTCAAGGATGTAGATTTTGTGGCGCGGCGGGGCGAGATTGTTGGCCTTTTGGGACCCAACGGTGCAGGTAAGACCACGACATTTGGTTTAATTGTGGGTCTTGGTAAGCCAAACGCCGGCAGCATTTTCCTAGATGGTCAAGATATCACCAAGTTACCTATGTACAAACGTACCCGTTTGGGCCTGGGTTACTTACCCCAAGAACCATCGGTCTTTCGCAAGATGACGGTGGAGGATAACTTAAGAGGAGTCTTGCAGTTGCGCAAGGATCTATCCAGGGAGCAAAAGGAAGATGTCTTGAGCAAACTGCTGGAAGAGTTTAATCTTCTCCAGGTTAGGCAGCAAAATGGTCATCAGCTCTCCGGTGGCGAACGACGTCGCACTGAAATTGCCAGAGCTTTGGCATTGGATCCGTCCTTTCTTTTTCTCGATGAACCTTTTGCGGGGGTTGACCCCATCGCCGTAGGGGAGATCCAGAGTATTGTCGCTCGGCTCCGTTCTCAAAATCTCGGGATCATAATCACCGATCATAATGTGAGGGAAACCTTACGTATTACAGATCGGGCTTATATCATGCACTTAGGGGAGGTCTTGGTTTCAGGCTCTACGGAGGAACTGGCCGCGAATCCACTGGCGCGGGAGTATTATTTGGGGCAGAATTTTTCGTTGTAGAAGGGGTGTGCAGGCCATGTATGGTGTAACCCTCATTTTGACCTTGGTTATCGTGGGTGGTGCAATTGCCTATATTGGTGATCGTCTTGGCATGAAAGTCGGCCGCAAAAAGCTGACTTTATTTGGCCTGCGTCCTAAACATACGAGTATTGTTGTGACGATTGTGACAGGGGTCTTGATTTCAGGAGCATCGATTGGACTTTTGTCCTTTGCATCTCTGGATGTACGGACGGCTCTTTTTAATATGAAGGAGATCCAAGATGAACTCCAGGGTTTGCAGGAGGATTATGTTTTGATGCGGGGCCAAAGGGATGCGGCCCAACGTGAATTACAGGAAGCAGAGGAAAGCTATCGTCAGATCATTTTAGACCTCGCCGAAGCGGAGGCGAGTGTGGTGGCCTTGAGGCAACAAGCTGTCGCATTGGAGAACGAGGTCTTGTCCTTAAGGGCGGAGGCGGATCAACTCTTAGAACGCTATGATGTGGTGGAGACCGCCTTTGGACAGATGCGCATGGCTGACATTGCCTTCAATGCCAGTGAAGTGATTTTGACGACGGTGGTTAATAAGAATCTTGGACGTGAAGGGGTTCGAGCTCGCTTAGAAGAGTTTTTGAAGGAAGTAGATGATGAGGCTTACAGGCGCAGTGCCAGAGCAGCGGAATCAGACAGTTATCGAGCGATCTTTCTTCAGGCTGGTGTGTTAGACTTTGTGGTGGAAGATGTGCTCTTGGCTCCTGGAGATGTGATTGTGCGAGCTGTAAGTCAGGGAAATAGCATTCCCGGTGTACCTGTTCTCGTTTATTTGGAGAATTTCCGCGACCAGATGGTTTTCTCCCAAGGTACGGTTCTAGCCTCCACGACGTGGAATCCCGCAGGTGGAGTTGATATTGATCTCGCCATTTTGCATCTCCTCAATGAGGCCAACTTAGAGGCCTTAAACGCAGGCATGTCCGTAAGCAGGGACCGCAGTGGTGCGATTCTTTTGCCTGGAGATGATTTTCGCCGTGCCATGAACATCGCGAGTGGGATTCAAGAGACTGTAGAGATTCGTCTTGTGGTGGCCCAGGACACCTGGCGATCTGCAAGTCCGGTGATCTTGGATCTGGAGATTGTGTACTGAGAATTCCAACAAGTACTAAACTTGGTGTAGCAGGAATTTTCCTCGTCAAATGGAAATTTGTATCGCATTCATCCTTGTTCTATGCTAGAATGTAGGAGGGAAGGAGTTTCCTTCCAGAGGATTCTTCCAAAACGTTCAATTCCAGGAAGGAATTAGGATTTATGTGGAGAATGATCCTCAAATATGGTATCAGTTTCAGTATCTTATAAGTTAGGACGGTCAGGAAGGAGGTGCCCGCGGTTTCCGCCAACTGAAGGTGCTGAAAGGTGGATACACTCTTGTTGTGCTTGAAGCTGAGGGAACAAGGATACTCAAAGAATAGCAGGCAGGAGAGTTTTCATCAACATACAATGACAAACAAAAAACGAACCTAAACCAAGGGGGAAAATGAACATGAAAAAGAGACTCGCCTTAGTACTAGTCCTAGTTATGCTAGCTAGTGCAGCAACAACAGCCTTGGCCAGCCCATTTGCAGATGTACCTGCAGATCACTGGGCTTATGATTCTGTTGCAGAATTGGCCGCTGCTGGTTTAATTGAAGGATATCCAGATGGCACTTATGGCGGTGCTAGAATGATGACTCGTTACGAAGCTGCTATGGTATTTGCCAGAGCATTACATCGTCTCGAGGGTCAAATCGCTGCCAACAATCTATTGCCAGAACTTGACAGAATCAAAGCCGAACTCATGGCTGAGATCGAAGCTCAATTGGCAGCTGCTGACAAACCAGTCGTAGAAACCGTCGTAGAAACCATTGAGACCAAAGTTATCGAGCAACGTATCGATGAGCAAGCACTTGCTCGCATCCGTGCCAACGAAATTGCTATTGATGCATTGGAAGGCGACATGGCTTATCTTGAAGCCAGAATGCTCGGTTTGATTGATGGCATTCGCTATGACATGAATCTATTGGAAGAGCAACATGCTGTTGGCGTAGAAGCTCCATCCATGGATGAAATCGAAGCTTTGATTGCTGCTAAAGTCCAAGAAAGCCTTCTGGATGTAGCGAGTGGCGTTAAAGAAACAACCATCGTTGAGAGAGTTGTTTCCACTACTCCTGAACTAACCAGACAAGACGTTGAGCTCATTGCTGAAGCTCTCATCCGTCAACAAGTTCAAGCAGTAGAGCGCACTGTGCAAGAGAACAGAGATCTTATCATTGGCCTAGTTGAGTGGGTTGATGAGATTGACACAGATGTAAAAGTATTGAAAGATGACGTTGCAGGCTTGAAGACTTCTGTTGCCAAACTTGAGAAGGCTCCAGTGATTTCTGGTGACCTAACAATGAAGGGTGTTTACGAGGTCGTCGATGCAGGTAAAGCGACTGAAGACAAACCATATGCATTCACCCAAACAGGTAACCTGACCCTAAACATCAAGGCTTCCGAGTCCACAGATGTCAAGGCAATCATGGGATACAAGCTTGGCGGAGAGAAGTTAGATGAGAATGCACTAACAAACTACCGTGTTGAAGTTACTTCTACAACACCGATCAACTCTCTCAAAGTGGGTAAGCTTGCGAAGGCAAACTTCGCACCATTCGTAAACCGGTATGTTCTTAAGTCCGAAGATTATGGCTTTGCTGGTGTTGCGAAGGTCAACATTGTTGATGACTTGACACTTGATCTCTTTGCTGGTCAACCAACGATTGGCAAGCACAACAACATGAACGCTGGTGCAACACTTCAGTACAAGTTCATGCCTGAGATTGGTCTAAGACTGTCCGGCGCTCTTCAGAAACCAACTGGTGAAATGTTTGAGAAATACGTTGCCGGTATTGGTCTCTTTGGTGAGGTAGTTGGTGTAACTTACGGTGGCGACTTCGTCATGGACTTCGTTGGCGAAGAAGACAACTTCCTCGCTGTAGTTACTGCTGAGACAGAGATCGATCCAGTAGAACTTGATGTCAAGTTTATCTATGAAGGCTTGGAGTTCGGCAAGAATACGGATCTAACACAGCAGCTTGTGCTGGCCACCAGCAAGTTTGGTGTTGAAGGTGGAGCTGGAGTAGACTTGGATGTCTTTGGGGCGGATGTCAATGTTACAGGGCGTGCCTATTATGAAGGCGCATCTGAGGCAGATACCGTGCTAGCATTTAAAGCCAATGCATCTGCAACATTTGATCTCTTTGCACCAATCACACTATCGGCACAGTATATTGGCAACAAGACTGGTGGCGATGGAGCTGCATTTAAGCATCATGCAATGGCAAAATTGGCCATCGAGCAGGACGAAGAATATGGTCTCCGCTATGGTGCTAGCGCTGAGTATGTAAGAAACACACTCAAGTCTA
>JAAYOK010000297.1 GCA_012520355.1 Bacillota bacterium
AGTACGTCCCCCTTGGCTTGAACGGAAAAACTGGACAAAAATATTAGAAGTGCGATTAGACAAATGAGCATGGACTTACGTACAACCATCCCTATCCCCCCTTAAATAGCCTGATCGTCTGCGATGACACCGTCTCGCAGCAAAATAAGGCGCTTTCCATAGGTACTGATACTAGGGTCATGTGTGACAATGACAACGGTGGTTCCCTGTCGATTTAGATCCTGCAAAAGAGCCATTATCTCCGCTCCCTGATGGGTGGCCAGATTTCCTGTGGGTTCGTCAGCCAAAATCAAGGTAGGATTATTGGCCAGGGCCCGGGCAATTGCTACCCTTTGCTGCTCTCCCCCAGAGAGCTGGGTAGGTAGGTGCTTGAGGCGATGTCCCATTCCCACATGATGCAAGAGTTCTTCCGCCCGTCGAAGTCTCTCTGCCCTGGCCTTACCTGCATACATAAGGGGTACCATCACATTTTCCAGGGCACTCAGTTCAGGGAAAAGGTTGTAGCTTTGAAAGATAAAGCCAAAATGGCGATTACGCACTTGCGCTAGTTCCTTATCCCGCAAGCGGGTGATATCTACATCCTCCAAATAGTAACTGCCTGAACTTGGCTGATCTAGCACTCCTAAAATATTGAGTAGGGTCGACTTGCCTGAACCAGAAGGGCCCATAATGGATAGGAACTCGCCCCGTTCAATGCTTAGATCAATCCCAGCGAGAGCCCGAATTTCCACATCACCCATAAAGTATTCCTTGCTAATCCCCTCTAACCTAATCACAGCTTATGCCCTCCTTCAGGCAGAATGCGGATCGCATCTAGATGTCGAAATGCATCATAGGAGCTGATGATTACTTCCTCACCGAGTTCTAAGCCTCTGAGTATCTGCACCGAATTACCCTGTAAGAGACCAAATTGCACCTCTCGCTTCCGGGCCTGATCTCCTTCAATGACATATACGAAGAGTTGTTGACCGCTTGTGAGGTACGCTCCCCGGGGAAGAAATAGACTATTTTTATGGAGCTGCAAATGGATATTTGCCGTTACCTGACTATTGGGCCTTAGATGCGAAACCTCATCTAAGAAGTCCACTCGCACCAAGACTGTAGACCCATCCGTCCCTTGGGTTGCTTGGGGTGCAATATAGGAGACTTCCCCTTGATACTCTGTCTGCCCCAAACTCAGATCGACCTTGGTACCAACGCCAAAACGCTCAGTTTGACCAGGGGCAACCTTGAGCTCCACAACTTGGCTGGTAAGATCAGCTAGTTCACCCAAATCTTGGTGGGCAGTGACAATGCGGTTAGTGGGGATTTTCAGAGAAAGAATTCTCCCAGTAAAACCAGCTGTTAGTGTAAAGTTGGCAATCTTCTCCTGGGCTTTAGCCAGTTTTTCTTCATTAATGGCAATCGTCTTCTCAATAGCTGCCTGATCTGCTTCATGCTTGCGGCTTAAGAGCTCGAGTTCACGTTCACTTTGAACGATCCTGCGCTGGGCTGTTTCCAC
>JAAYOK010000298.1 GCA_012520355.1 Bacillota bacterium
AGCTCCCACCCGGAGTTCCAGCCCCTTATCGGTCCCCACCTGAACTTAATACCCCTTTTGTCCCTAACCAAGGGGGAATTTCGAGAGACCTTTGGCCAAACCAGTATCGCCTGGCGTGGCAAGAATGTGCTGGCTCGGAACGCGTGCATTATTTTAGGCAACCAGTTTCAGATAGACGCTCTACCGATCCTAGAAAAAACAGCCCACGAGCATCCTAGTGCAATTGTGCAAGATGCTGCAGCGTGGGCTGTGGAAAAAATTCGATCCGATTAGTTGCGATTTTCCTTGGCCGTCTCCAGGGCCATTTTGAGTTGTCTGGCGTAGGGGCTCTGCCTCTGACGGGTCGATTCCAAGGCGTTCTCCAAAAAGGTCACTGCCTCTTCACCGCCGAAACGTCCGATGGAAAGGGCGACCATGGCCTTCTCCTCACTCTCTTCTGGGTAGTGCTCAAAAATTTCCGCCAGCAAACTCCACCTCCGTTTCGTGGGTGGACCATGGGATAAGAACACCGCGAGATACGGTAGTAAGGTCGAGTCACGATGTTTCCGGGCAAAGCGCCGAATCGCGGGTAGTGCCTTATTATCAAAGGACTTCAAGAGGCTCCAGCACTCAAAGTATAAGGGATCGTCTGGCTCTAGGTTCACCAGAATTTCTAGGATCACATCGCTGACTTCCGTAATTTGCCAGCGGTTACAATACACCAAAAGCCGCATGAGAAAAGCTTCAGGAAAATCATCATTAACAGGGCGAAGGTCCAAGAACTTCAGAATCAGATCAATAACGTCCTCGTCAGGTTCGACATCGAGATGCTCGAAGCTGGTGAAGAAACTGGCAAAAAAGGAATCATACTTGTCCTTTTCAAACACTGGATTGAGATCGGTGTATCCTGACCCACCCTCCCTGAAATTCCGGAACACATTCAAATCCGAAACAACATTGCCCTTGACCTTCTTACGCTTCTGTCGCTCTGTGGCAATGTCTTCGAGAGGATAGTTGTAATAGGCGGTAACCCTCAGGTTATTCATCAACGTCTGCAATCCCTGGAGGACAACCTGGAGGCGAGGGTGGCTGATTCTAAGCCAGACCGATCGCAAGCTAGCACCACGGAGCATCTTGGCCCCGGCCAAGCCTAAGAGCCGATTGAGTTCCTCTTCGCCCACCTGTTCCCCGCGCAAAAGATGATGCATTTGGTGAATAACCAGATCAAGTCCTTCAGGCGACGATTCGCTGCCACCAGAATAAGCGTGGATCATCTGGACATAGGCAGGCAGACGCAAGCGTGTCTGGAACCCAGTTCCCTGCACAAAATGATCCACAACATATTGAATATCCAGGGGAAACTGATACCTGTCGAGCTCCGCTAAGAGCCCATCCAGCAACTGTTCTACTTGAGTCTGGGCCTTCATCAACTCGCCCTTACCCTTTAAGGCTGCCGCTAACAGTGCTGCAACAGCCAACAACTCCAACGATGCGCTGTAGGCCGCCAGCATGAGGTCTCGCTCATAGAAAAACATGCTCTC
>JAAYOK010000004.1 GCA_012520355.1 Bacillota bacterium
AACGATTCTTTCGCATGATCAGAGATCCTCAGAGTTTTCCCGAGAAAAATAGTCCCTATTTTAACTACCTTTTGGAACATCAGATTAAGGGGAAACCGGTGGCAGAACCTGAAGCTAAACCAAGTTGGCTCGATCTTTTACGAACCGTGACCCGAAAAAGGGTGCATGGCTAGACACGATTTTGCATTAGGAAAGGGCTCTGAGCAATTAATGCATCAAAGCCCTATTATAGATAATCTCACCTGTTTGAATTATTTTGTGCACAAATTTTTGGTTGGATCGAGGTTATCGAGTTGTTCTGTTTAGTAGTGGATACAGATGCAGCACTTAACTAGGGTTGTTGGGAAAATGGATTAATGTGGGCAGGTGTATAAATGATCGCAGGAATGAGCCACCTCACATTTGTGGTGAAGGATTTGGACCGAGCTTCGCAGTTTTTCACCATGATTTTCGCTGCTGAAGAAGTGTATACGAGTGGAGAGCGGACGTTTTCTATAGCCAAGGAAAAGTTCTTTACCATAGGCGATCTCTGGATTGCAATTATGGAAGGGGAGCCGCTAGCAGAACGCTCCTACAATCATGTTGCTTTCAAAATAGATGACTCTGATTTTGAGATGTACAAGTCCCGGATTGAGGCCTTAGGACTTGAATTATTGCCTCCGCGACCGAGAGTTGAAGGGGAGGGTCGCTCCCTCTATTTTTATGACTTCGACAATCATCTCTTTGAGTTACATACAGGTACCCTTGCCGAGCGGCTCAATGCTTACCATGATGCTTCGCAACAACCGGAGCTCATTCCAATTGACGATGCACTTAGGTTAAGGGCTTATGATGGCAACTTCCAGCTTGCTATGCCATGGTATCAAGACCCGTTTGTGTACTACAATTCCGAGGGGATGACGGATCCTCGCAGCGTACCCGATGAGGACTATGTGGGGAAAATGTATGAGTACTTGGCTAAGCACGGTGAACTTTATTTCATTGAGGTGTTGGAGGAGGGGAATTTCATTCCCATAGGTGATGTGACAGTGAAGGAAGAGAATCTTCCCATCGTCATAGGTGTTCCTAAGTACCGCGGCCGAGGCATTGGAAGGAAGGTTATGCAAGCGGTTTTGCGCAGAGCTAGAAAGAAAGGGTATAAGAAAATCTTTGGCTCTGTGGTCTATCACCATAACATAGCTTCTCAAAGGCTCCATGAATCATTAGGTTTCAAATGTGTGTCCATCACAGACAATGAGAGGGTGTATGAGGTCGATCTTGAGGAGTTCATCGATATCAATTAGGGCAAGCGCTTGGCGTCCACCCTTCAACAAGACTATATGTTTCTCGGTGGTGAGTGTATTGAAGAGGCGTCTTTTGAACCTAGCTGTGGGTGAACTTGCTGCACTGTGCACCTTTGGATTGTTATATCATGTGCTAGGACTGGGAACTGCTAGTGCCAGCTTTGCAGCCTTTCTCTATCTTAATTTCATCCTCTTACAAGGGAGCCTTTACTGGGCTTATCGGTATATTTTGCTACGTAAACGAAAATCTCCTAGCCACAAGGGGGTTCTATTCTGGAGAGCATCACGCTGCTTGAGTACAATATCAATGGTGCTCATAGGCATCATGATCCCGTTTTTGCAGACAGGTCGTGGGGATCGTTTTTGGGCTTGCGTAGCATTTGTCTTCGGTATCATCGAGTATATCAATTACTTTTGGTACAGGTTGAGCTATGGCAAGTCGGGCTTTGACATTCGATTGCTTATGAAAACGAAACCACAGAAATCAAGTATGGCCAAGCTGATTGGTGAAACAAGGTCTAGGCCCAAGGAATTACGGGCAGTAATAGGAGGGCCGAAATGAACCTTGATACGGGGAATACACCGAGAGATAGGGCGTTTTCTGCAATTCTATCCAAGGGAAAAATAGCTATGGTTCAAGTAGATGAGACAGACCGATCATTTTGGACTCTTCCAGGGAGAGGGGTTGAAGAAGGCGAGACTCGTGAAGAAGCGGCAGTTCGTGAGGCCATGGAGGAAACAAACTTAAGAATAAAGGTCATCCGATTTCTGTTCGACCGAACATACTCTGCTGGGACTGAGTATTGTTTTCTTGCGGAACCACAACATGGGGAAGACCAAATCAAACTGGGTTATGATCCAGAGCTGAATGGTAACGAACAGGTGCTAAAGAAGGCCGCGTGGATTCCAATAGAAGATCTTAAAGATGATCTACATGTCTCCAGGGTGATAGGATCATTAAGCCAGGAAGAAATTGCGAAGTACAGTATTCGTTTGTGATGCGGAAACGTATCATGCCAGATTGAATGTGGTTCAGGCTCGTAACATTCACGATAACATTCTGGAAACAGCGTGCAGAGCTCTGATGTTTTCTAGCCTCAATAGTCGCAGTTGGTCGGTTTGGAACTGAGTTGGGGCAAAGTAGGTAGAATGGAGGGAGGAGTCGAAGTTCTGAGAAGAACGGAGTTATATGACTTTGACCGTGCATGGCTTCAAAAGGGAGTGTTGCATTGCCACAAAGAGCAATATGTTTCGAATCATACCGCCTGCCTTAAGAGGGGACGACGCTAATATCAGTGCGAAGTAACATACACCTACCAGTGGGACGTGATTAAACCCGCGTCACAGTGGCCGATACAAATGAACAAAATCGGTCGTGGTCCGGATTCGGGAAGGAAAGAGGTCCTGATGAAGTAGGAACTGGAAGTAATCGCTGCGACTGAACGGCGGTGAATGGGTCACTGGTTCTTCAAGCCTGAAATCTGGTTCGCCAGAAAGAGGAAACGGAACCCTCTCCTTGATTTGAACTGATCAAATCAAGGGGGTTCGGTATGACCAGAGCGATTCAAAATGTTGGATTCATCTGCATGAAATGCGGAGAAGAGATTCTACCTTTAACAAACGGAAGTTACAGAAACCACTGTCCTCGCTGTCTTTGCTCGAAGCACGTTGATCAAATACCCGGAGATCGAAGTCATCCATGCAAAGGGCTCATGCAGCCTATTGCCCTTAGGTTTCACTCCAAGAAAGGGTATCAAGTTGTTCACAAGTGCACCCGTTGCGGGGAGATCAAAGTAAACAAGGCAGCGCAGGATACGGTTCAGCCAGACGACATAGACGAACTAATGAGGCTATAACGCGTTAAAGCGCCGCATGCACGGTCAAAGTGATA
>JAAYOK010000046.1 GCA_012520355.1 Bacillota bacterium
ACGAAACTTGTCTTACTAGAACCCTTTCTTGTTCCTGCCTTGCCGGAACAGAAGGAGTGGCGGGAAGATCTAGATCCGAAGATTCAAGCAGTGCGGGAACTGGCCAGAGAATTCGGAGCAGTCTATGTTCCCCTTGATGGACTGTTTGCCGCCGCTTGCACAAGGCGTGAGCCTGGCTTTTGGGCTCCCGATGGAGTCCATCCTTCCCCCGCCGGCCATGCCTTAATTGCCCGGGCTTGGCTGGAGGCTGTGGGGGTAGCATGATTGACATGCATATCCAAGTTGTGTTCTTGGCAAGATAAGTAAAGAAATGCTTGGAGGAGGTCAGTCATGGAAGTTCATTGTACTGTGAAAAACTGCCATTGGTGGGATGATAATTACTGCGTAGCGGAGGGTATTTTGATCACCAGCGATGAAGTGGGAGAAGCCTTGCCTGAACGTTACGACTATCAAGAAACCCAAAGCATTGTCCAGCAGTTTGGCGAAACATCCGTCGATTCTTGTACAGCGACCTGTTGTAAGACCTTTATGGCTGTTGGTAAATGACCCACTGGCAGAAAAGCCGAAAGACACCACTTGGTGTCTTTCGTCGTTCCTGGAACAAAGGGAATTCGCCCTCCAACGGAGAATCTCCCCTTACATCTAGCTCTTCAGTACTAGATTTAAAGGGGTGCGTAGGTATGCGAGATTTCAACTATTTCGTCAAGAAGATCCCCCCGAGCATCCATGATCGAACCAGGGCCATTCTTTCAGACCATGTGGCCATTTTTCTACCTGAATCGTATATTGTAGACCAGATGTTAGAGGTGGAGGAGTATCATTTTGTGATCTGCTTTGAGACACCACCTCCTGCCACCATTAACGGACATTTGCATCAGTTCAAAAAAGGTAGTCTCATTTGTCTCGCCCCAGGAGACAATATCTTGGTACACCCTGATGTCAGTCAAGGTTTGGCTAAGTTTATGACCATTTGCGTGCTCCCAACCTTTATGGATGAAGTCTATGGAGAATTAGACAAGCAAGAACCACTTCGGTTTAGCTCCCTAGACAGCAAATACAGTCTCTTTCTCCTCGATGCCCTCGATGCCCTTATCTACGAAATCACCCACTATGGCAAGACGAGCCCCTTAATGGTCACTAGTCAGGAACAGCGCATCGCCATTCAACTGATTCGGGATGGTAAGCCTCAATCAAGATGGAATCAAGGTGTAGAGCCCCATCTCGAGGCCATCGTCCAGCAGGCCTGTAAGTATATTGAAGCCTACTATACCAGCAATATCACGGTGAAGGATGTTAGTGATGCGGTTTATGTGAGTGCCTCGTACTTACAGAAAATCTTCCCGAAGGTTGTTGGTCAAACGCCCCACCAATACATTATGAAGTGCCGACATGGCAAAGCCCGCGGGATGCTCGTTACGACCAGGGCATCCATGGAGGAAATAGCTCGTCACTGTGGATTTGTGAACAACTCCCATTTTTCAACCGCGTTTAAGCAAGTAGAAGGCATGTCGCCCCGAGCCTACCGTAAGGCGAACGCGCCTTGTGAACTGCAATAGAAATGGCAAAAACCCCGCTCTGCACTTGGCAAAGCGGGGTTTTCAGGGTAAAGAGACTAGCTTAAGAGTGTGTACTTTCCAATAATGGGCAATCGCTTGGCGTTTCCGTTCAATCCATTCACCAAGCCCATAATGCCTAAGACGAGGAGCACTATAGAGAAAAAGGGTAGGAGGATCCAGCCAATAATGGGGATAAGTCCTAAGATAATGCTCCCTGCGATTCCCGTAATCCAGAGAAGTAGGGACTGATTAGCGTGGAACTTGGCGTACTGTGACTCGGGGCAGGTGATCAAGGGCAGGAAAAACAGAAGGTAACCCAGCCTCTTTTTTGCAGATTCCTAGGCAAAGAGAGCCCGGACGTTTTGGAGCTCTGCTGTCATTTTCTCCTGGTTATTATGGGGAATAAAGCACTCCAACGACCAGATGCCTGCGTAGCCTGCCTTCCTGAGAGCGGAGGTAATCCGCCTTAGGTCTAAATCACCAGTTCCGATTGGGAGATGCATTTTCTCGGCTGTACCATCCGAGAGGTGAAGATGGGCAATATGAGAGGCTCCCTTGGCAATGAAGTCGAGGACTTGATCCGTATCTCTGATATGTGTTACATCCAGAGTAACCCACTTTTCTTGGCTACCAAGATCGATAAAGAGTCGATTTAAGTCGTCCCAATATTTGACGGAGACGATGTCTTTATCGCTATCCATGTTTTCCACCGTAGCTAAAACCCCTTGCTCTTTGGCATATTCCAGGATTTTTCCCATGGAATCGATTTGCAGACTCCAGTGCAACTCAGAGCTTTCCAGCACAGAAAACTTGCTGCCTGGATGAATGACAATCAGTCTGGAGTTCAGGTCCCGGGCCAAATCAATGGCTTGATAGGTTTGACGCAAGGACTCGGCCCGAATTCCCCGATTGGGACTGGCGATCTTAATATCCATGATGGGACAATGAATGGTGGACTGTAAGTTGAGCCTGGTGAGGGTTTCTTGGAGCTCTTGGACGCTAGCCCCTTTTGTCTCATCCCAGGCATGATCTGCCCAGATCTCGGCACAATCAAACCCACAAGCCTTGATGAGCTCTAGGGCTTCGAGAATTGGTCGGTGGAAAAAGGTCATGGTAGTTACTCCGAATAACATTGTAGTCCCTCCTTTAGTACTTCACCCCAGTAAATGTAAGACTTTCGATAAACTGCTTCTGGGCTGCCAAAAAGGCAAGCATGATGGGTAAGGTGGCCATGACGGAAGCGGCCATCATCATGGGCCAGTCTGGATACAGATCTGCTCGCATTAGGGAGAGCCCCACCTGCAAGGTGCGCATAGAATCTTGATTAATAATGATTAAAGGCCACATAAAATCGTTCCAGGCGCCCATAAAGGAAAATAGGCCAAGGGAAGCTAGGGCCGGCTTACTCAAGGGAACCACGATCTTGGTCAAAACTTGAAAACGGCTACACCCATCGATAATACCCGCTTCTTCCAGCGATTCTGGCATAGAAAGAAAGAACTGCCGCATCATAAAGGCACCGAAAGGTCCAGCCAGGAAGGGAAGGGTGAGGCCTGCATAGCTGTCAATCAAGCCCGCTTTTCGAATCAGAATATACGATGGAATGATGGTGGCTTGGGACGGAATCATCATGGCTGAAAGATAGATCATAAAGACTACGCCGCGACCGGGAAATTTGAGGCGGGCAAAGGCGTAACCGGCCAGAACACTTGTGATGAGCTGGATGGTAGTGATAATGGTGGAAACCCAGACGCTATTGAGACCATAACGTAAGAAGGGCTGTTCTGTGAGGGCCCGGTAATAACCTGATAGGGTCAAAGTCGAGGGCAACCAGGTCATCTCATAGGTGAAGACCTCGTCAACCTCCTTGAAGGAGGAGAGGACCATCCAGGCAAAGGGCATCAACATCAGTGCTGCCAGGAACAATAGAATAAGATATATGACAAAACGCTTCATGGGATGGAACCTCCTTTCTTAGTCCTCCGTCCTGATGAGGCGATTTTGGATCAGGGTTAAAATCAAGATGGCGATAAAAAGCACCCAGGCTATAGCTGAGGCATAGCCACTGCGGTAGAACTCGAAGGCTTGTTGGTAGAGATAGTACACCACGACCATAGTGGAATTGGCTGGGCCTCCGCCCGTCATGACATAGATTTGGCCAAAGACCTGCATGCTTTTGATCATGCTCATGATCAGAGCAAAGGCAATGGGACCCCGCATGAGGGGAACTGTAATGTAACGGATCTTTTGGAAGGGGGTGACCCCGTCAAGGCTGGCACTTTCATAGATCTCGGCAGAAATGCCTTGCAGTCCCGCCAGAAAGATCACCATGTTGAAACCAAGATTCTTCCAAATACTCAACAGGATGACAGACGGCATGGCCCAAGCCGGATCGGTGAGCCAGCCGGGCCCTACGATACCGACGAGAGCTAAGAGATTGTTGATCAGGCCATAGTTGGGCTCTAACATCCAGGTCCAGACGATGGATACCGCCACCATGGACGTAACCACAGGCGCAAAGAAGGCAGCCCGAAAGAAGCTGCGAAATCGCAGTTGATTGTTGAGTAAGACCGCAACCAGTAACGATAAAACAATCCCCAGGGGGACCACTCCGATGGTATAGTAGAGCGTATTCTTGATGGCCTTTTGAAAGGTTGGGTTCTGGAAGAGGTTGCTGTAATTAGCAAGGCCAATAAAGGTCCGCCTCGGGGAGAGCAAGGAGGCATTAAAAAAACTCAAGTAGAGCGAATAGACAATGGGATAGAGGGTGAAGGCCACAAAGATGATGAATGATGGCAAGAGTGCTAAAAGGGCAGTCTTTGTTTGTTCGTTACCAGGTTTCCTCCATCGCATAGGTACGATCCTCCTCCTTTCTTCCTTAACAATACGCCAAAATGGCCGGTGGGGCAAGGGGTGAACAGCAAAAGGGTCAAGACCAATTTCAGCCTTGACCCTTTCTCAGTGGGGGTCCAAGTATGGACCTCCGGGTAAGAATGGAACCCACGCCGCTGTGGGGTACTATCGTGCTCCTTGCGTAATCACCGCAGTGTTGCCATTGCCACTCTGGGTGATAAATGCGGAAAAGCTGTTCCCGCTTTGTTGAATCCTGGCTGTATTGGCATTTCCCACTTGGTAGATGCCTGCCCAGTTTCCCGCGCCTACCTGCTGGGTTAAGGCCACATTGCGGTCGCCCATTTGGTAGATACCGGCCCAGTTTCCCACGCCATTTTGCCACTGCCTTGCTTCGTTGCTATTGCCGTTTTGGTAGATGTAGGCTCGATTGTCCAGACCTTCCTGGACTTGCTCAGAAATGTTGTCGTCTCCATTTTGATAGACATAAGCCAGATTTTCTGTGGGTTCGACTGCATCTTCAGCAGACCCGAAAAATTCATTAAACCAATCTCCCAGATCAACTGGTTGCATAAGTTCGTGGTGTTGGGCTAGTGCGCTGGTGCTGGTAAACATGCCTGCCAACAGTAATGCCAATACAAAAAACATGATTCTTTGCTTCACTTTATTTCCTCCTCGGGTAACCCGGCTATCTAGTCAACTAGACCCGTGGCTTTGTGTCCCCACCTCGCGATGGGTTTACCTTTATCAACAGGAAGAACGACTACGTTCGACCCATCTGTCCTTCGCAAGCAGAGCCTTACGAAGTTTGTTGCTAATTTATTCTAGCACAACTGGCGTAGGTTGCCAATTCTTACCGCACTGGATTCTAATGTGGCCCTGGTGGGCCACAGGGGAAGGCTTAGTCTTTCAGCACACCTGACTGGACCAATTTGAAGACGGCTTCTTCCAGTAGGGTGCGGACAACCAGGTTAATGACTTGTTGTTTGCCCTGGCCTGTCTCAAACTCTACGATGTTCTTGCCTAGGAAGGAGAATACCTGGATGCCAACTTTCTCACCAATGACTTCTCCCTGGAGGCTCTCGGCCCAGACAACTTCACCTGTCGTTAGGTCAGTAACCCGCAAGTCTAAGGCTACCGAGGCTTTAGCATATTCTGTGGAACCGCCCCGGCCAGCAATGACAAGTCCAATACCGCCCGTTTCTTTGCTCACCTGATACTCTGTAATGGAGCCGCTGATCATATAGTTAGCACCGGTAAGGGCTCCTAAAACAGGTCCCTGGCCTGGAGTTACGCGGCCACTGGAGATGAGATTCTGCTCATTCATAAGATCGCCAAAGCGAACTCTGTCAAGGATGGCAAATTGCCTCGAGCGCTGGAGCGCTGTAATCAGCATCTCGGTGGAACCTTGGGTTACCACAGTGGAAGAAGCCCCGCCATCTGCTTTGAACTGTCCGGTACTATCGGTAATGGCATAAATCGCGATAGGTATGCGTTCTTCTGGTTCAGGTAGGGCAGCCAAGAGCTGACTGGCCGTGGTTATGTTCGTGACCGAAAGTAGTACCGTCTCAGGTTCTGCTAGCAGAGCTTCCATATCTTGCATCACAATCTCTGTCGGCGGAGGCGGGGGACTATCCTTTCCCGCTGCTCCACCAATTAAGAGTCCTAGGGCCAAAAGTCCAATCATGATAATTTCCATCATATCCCTCCTTTAGATATGTCCGAATTGGTTCTCGCCTACCAAGTAGGAGGTGTCGGTTGCATACCAGAGTCAATTGTGATCTCTGACCAACCACCATCGGAAAAATGGTAAATTCGCATCGTCTGTTTGTCATCGTCCCATTCATAGTAAATCCAGCCATCGTCAACTGGGACAAAACCATAGCCCGGTTCTCCTGAATCAGGATCATAGTAGACGATGTCACGAATGGCTTTACTCATGGCCATGCGGTCGAGACTCTCCTTGAAACGTTCAATACCTGTTTGATCTTCTGTTGTTCGGAGCAGTTCTTGCTGGGCGTTGGCAATATTGAGGGCGACTTGTCTGGCATTAGGGTTCCCAATAAGCTCAAAACCCCAGCTCATAGTGTACCTTGCCTGGGCCGCCTGGGCCACGCCGAGCAGCAAGAGTGCGATGACACCGAATAGCACAATCTTTTTCATGTTGTCTCCTCCTTAGAAAATAAACTGAAAGCCCGTTGCCAAGTGCAAGTTACCATTTCCAAGGCCCCCTGGCATATTCACATACCGTACTTCCGCAAACATGTTTTTTGTTATATCGACGCCAGCAAAGGCTTGGTATCTAAATCCATGGGCATAACCTGCACCGGCACCTAAGTACACAGCTAGGGGGTCTGATCCGAATGGTAGAAACTTGAGGGATAGAAACCCAGCCAGAGTATGCTCGGTCTTTAGGTACGTTGTTTCCGTAATGATTTTCACTTTTCCGTCTGCACTGATTTTGGACTCAACTCGCACACCCATACTTATTTCGCTATCTTCGCCCAGTGTGGATAAGACCATTCCAACCTTCATCTTGGGTGGCATTTGCTCTTCTTGTAGCATCTGGCGAGAAGCAAGGAACAAATCGATTCTATCAGGACTTGGGACATCATTGGCTAAGGCTTCTGGGGTACTTAACAGGGCGACCCCCACCAGGGCAACCACAAGAAGTAGGGTATATAGCAATTTGTTCATGAACGAGTCTCCCTTCTACTCGGCTAACCTTGGTTGACGATTGCCGAATTCTGATTTCCGTTTTGTGTCACGCTGGAATCGTTATCTAGGCCGTTTTGGTTAACCACCGCACTGTTGCCATCGCCCATTTGTAGCAGGCGACTGATTAGGTTGACACCCAGCTGCTGGCTGGCAGACCAGTTGCCGATACCAATTTGGACCACGAAAGTGGCATTTCCGCCCATAGCCAGGGCACTTTGTTCTTGGATGATAAAGGTCTCATTGCCATCGTCGATCTGATAGACAGAGGCGATATTGTCGTCTCCGATTTGCATCAGGTTCAGAATGTTGTAGAGCCCCGATTGATAGGTGAAGGCCTCGTTGTTGGAGACATTTCCTCCGGCGGAACCTGGGGTTGAGGAGTGCATCTGGGTGATGCTGCCGTAGTTGTAGCTACCATATTGAATGGAGAATAGCAGATCTCTTTGGCCTAGTTGCTGGATCTCCATTTCGTTCTTGTCACCTACTTGTCCGACTCCCGCGATATGTTCTGCTCCCACCTGATCGAGAGAGGCAGTGTTTTCGTTGCCGAGCTGCATCACAATGACTTCACTGAGGACCTCTTGATAAATGTAAGCGGCGTTGTCAGTCCCCACTTGAGTCACTGTACCGACCCCCTCGGCCGCACCAGGAGGGGAGGCAGCGAACACAAAGGCTAAGGCGAGAGCAATGATGATTAGAGTTGGGAGTTTTTTCATTTTAATCTCCTTCCCATTGACGGGATGTTTGGCTAAAAGCCAAACCTGATGGCACCGAGTTCGAAGTTATCACCGATCTGTACCAGGGTGAGCTCTGTGCCAAAACCGAGCTGGATGTGGCTTACTGTGTTGTCGTCTCCTGTAATCGTAATGCGAGAGCTGTGACGATCACCAATCTGATGTTGGTTAATGCTATTGCGGCTACCTTGGACCCAGGCAAAGGCCTGATTTTCGAAACCGATCTGATTTTGGACGAGAAGATTGTAACTTCCACTTTGTTGAATAAACAAGGAGTTACCATCACCGATCTGACTTTGAATCGTTGTATTGTTGTAGCCAATGATCTCAGCGTAGGCCGTATTGGCATTACCTATTTGGGATTGGCTACTGGAATTACCTTCTCCAGCCTGATAGATATAAGCGGTGTTACCATCACCGACTTGATACTGGAAAGCCCAGTTATCGTAGGCTTCTTGGACAATGTCCCCTTGGTTGTCTTGACCCTGTTGGTAGATATAGGCTTCGATTGTACCCTCAGCCAGTGCCAATTCCGGTAAAAAGCCGAAGATGCCAAGACCTAACACAAGCAGGATCGCAATGGTCGATTTGAGTTTTGTCTGGCTCATAATGATCCTCCTAAACAGAGCGTGCTGGAATGGATGGTAGGGAGAGGCGAAGAGGTCCTTGACCTCTTCGCCGAGGAGATTCTTGTGGTAGATCGTTTAGTGATTAATGGAACCGGTGTTGCCATTACCTACCTGGGTGATGCTACCTACGCCATCACCAATTGTCTGGAGGATAGAACCCATATTGTCATTACCTGTTTGCGTAATGGTACCAGTTACGACTTGACCTGTCTGTTCGATACTGGCAGAGTTTCTCCATCCATCCTGGGTCGTAGTGGCTACGTTAAATACACCTGAGGTCTGAGAGTTGTTGCTCTGTGTCTGTATCGCTTCGTTGTAGTAACCAGTCTGGTAGATATAGGCTTTCAGGCCACCACCGGAACTCTGGGTCTGCTCGGCGTAGTTGTAGCGACCGTCTTGGGTGATGATGGCTTCAGTGCTGTTCCGTCCGGTCCGCTGATCTTGGGTTTGATAGGCCTCGTTATAGCGGCCGTCTTGGGTGATCAAAGCGGTTGCGGTGCCCCGATCTTGTTCGATAGAGGCGTAGTTGAAGCGGCCATCTTGGAGAATGGTAGCTGTCATTAATCCGCCGGCATAGTTGTGATCGCCTTGTACTACCTTGGCTTCGTTATACCAGCCGTCCTGGAGGATGGTTGCTACATCTGCAACATCAAGTTGGGAGATGCGAGCGATATTGCCCAGACCTTCCTGAATTGCATCAGCGATGTTGCGAGAACCGTCTTGCAGAATAACAACGCTATGACCGACTCCGTCCTGGGCTGCTGTTGCTCTATTCTCGTCTCCGGTCTGTTCAATGGTTGCACTATTGCCTCCCTGAACGAGGCCGAGGCCTGCTTGCGTGACTTCGGCGCTGTTTTCATCACCGACTTGCTCAATGCTTGCGGTGCTTAGACCACCAGCCAGACCGATAGCTCTCTGGAGTATGGTAGCGAAGTTGTCCACACCTACCTGACTCACTTCAGCAGTGTTCGGTCCTGTAAAGAGGGAGAACCCAGTCTGCGTCACTGAGGCGTAGTTCAGATCCCCTTCTTGGCCAATGGTTGCCTCATCGCCACGTCCCGACTGATAGACTTCGGCATCATTTTCATCGCCGGTCTGGGCGACTGTAGCTGTAGTGCCATCTCCAACCTGCTCTACATCGGCAGAGTTTAGATCGCCCATTTGCTCCACTGTGGCGAAGGTATCGTCGCCAAGTTGTACAACGGAAGCAAAGTTCAGATCGCCGGTCTGTAGCACTGTGGCTTCAGCATCCTCAGCATCCTGTTCCACCGCTACATCGTTAAAGCTACCCCACTGTACTGCAAAGGCCGTGTTGTCCTCGCCCCTCTGGGTGATGGTCAAGAGGTTGTCTTCTCCATCCTGACCACCAGTGGCTGAAGAATTGTCAGCATCCTGGGTAATGGAGCCGGTATTGGCCAGGTTATTCTGGATTAGATAGCCTGTGTTACCAGAGCCCGCTTGGGATATGTCCCCATCGTGTTCATCACCGTTTTGGAGGATAAGGGCTGTATGGCCATCATCCACTTGGGTGATTTCTCCTTCATTGAGGTCTCCGAATTGGTACACATCAGCAAGATTTGCTGCTTGTACAAGACCAGTAAGTCCCAACACCACGACTAAGGTTAATACGAATAGTTTTTTCACTTGAAATCCTCCTCCTTGGTTATCGATCCTTGGCCGGTTTCACCCTAGCTCGCTATGGCTCCATTGGTGACCAGTTGGAGAGCCATAGGTCTTCGCTTCCAAAGAGTTCGGCATGTGAAGTATTATCAGTTTAAGTACCAACTGCTACAGTCTCTTGTCTCGTGGGGTGCTCACCTCCAACGTGCTTTTGATTTAATTATAAGTAACTTACTTGATATATACTCGAATTCCACTCAAACAAATCTCAAAAAAACGCCCCGAGAGGAAAAAAGTTCCTCCGGGGCGGGTTTAGGCGTTAGGATTATCTTGCTGGGGTAGTGACAAGGGTGTTTTGCATCTCCTCTAGCTGTTCGCTGTCGAGGAGGGTGAAGGAGAGTGTAGAAATGTCTACGCTCTTCTTTTCAAGGATTTGTCGGAGTCTCCGGTGGAGTGCTTTGGCTTCAGTCGCTTCTGTATCCGGTAGGAAGATGACGATCTGATCATCAGAATACTGACTAATGAGATCGGAGCTACGCAAGGAACGCTGCAAGATATGAAAGGCAGCATTCATCTGTCGGCTCCCCTTAGCACCCTGTTTCTTGCTAGCAACAAGCAGAGTAGAGAACGCATTTCCTCCTCTGGACATTCGCCTCTTCTCCGCTGTCAAGATGACTGTTAGGGTTTCTTTGTCGCAGATGTAGGCTCCAGTGGTGGGCTCCAGTGCTAGATCGATACTAAAGACTTGTTCTTGCCGTTCCCGGTGATCATGCAATTGGCGAATCAGCTCTTGCGTAGCATGGCTTGGCTGGAGCTGGAACTCATCCATTAACATCTTACTGTATCGCTTGTATAAATTGATGGCTTCTACATGTCGATCCGCCAGAATGTAGAACTTGATTCCCATTTGGTAGAGCTCTTCACGATACTCGTCCTTCTTGACGGCGGAACGCAAGATGGAAATGGCCTCTTGCAAATCGCCGCGATATTCCATGAGGAGTTTTGCAGAGCGTAAGATTAGCTCAAAGTATAACTCTTGATATTCCTCGCGGTAGGAAATGGTCCAATCGTCATAAACGTCCTCCACCAAAAAATCATCGCGGTAAAGAACTAACGCCGCTTCACAGTGCCTTAACGCCTGGGCGGGATCGGTTTTCATCAGTTGCCTAGATTTCCAGACATGCTCTTCAAAGCGGTGGAGATCAAGACAACCTTCAGGCAACTCGAGCCAATAGGATCCATGGGCATAGTGCAAACAAGACTCGGCCTCGGGATCGGTCTTGGAGGTAAGCACGCGGCGGGCGAACCAGACCGCAGTATGTAAGTTGCGCGTACTATCTATATCTTCGTTATCAGGCCAAAGCAGTTCGATGAGCATGTCGGCGGAAACCTTCTGTCCCTTTCTGGCCGCCAGATACTTCAGCATGGTGAGAGCCTTTTTCGACTTCCAGACTTCGTCCCGGATCTCTTCCTCCTCAACACGGAGATAGAAGGGACCCAAAAGACCGATCTGCAAGTGACAGTTAGGATGGCTTGCCACAAAAATCCCCCCAATCGAGTGTCTTACGGGAGCACGTAACCATATTTCTCCAAGATCCACAGGGGAAACTCCATACGGACTGTCATGAGGGGATCTACGATTTGGCAAATGCGTAGATTCCCCACAATGGATAAGAGCATACCCGCTTCTTGCGGATCCATGTTTAACGCCTTGCGGATAAAATCATGCATCATCTCTGTAGCTTGCACCGCCGCTTCATCCAAGGTTCTAGCGGAGGCGATGGTTATGGCTTGTCCGCCGCTTATAGCTAGGGGGAGGGGAAGCTTGCTTCCTTTTAGGAGCTGTACTTTAACGGTGATCTCAGCTGCGATCTCAAGACCACAGATCACAACTTCACCATCGCCCATCAAGGCATGGACATCGCCCATGGCCAAAAGTGCCCCAGGAACGTGGACAGGAAGATAGAGAATCGAGCCCTTGGTGATTCGTTTACAGTCCATATTTCCCCCATGTGGACCGGGCGTTCCAGTGGAAATTGCTTCCCCCTGGGGAGCGGTGCCGATCACACCAATCATGGGATTTACCTCCAAGGCAAGTTTGTCATTGAATAGGGCTTTTCCGTCCCGGATAGGGATGATTTTCGTCTTTCGTTCTTCTAAGACATGGCCTAGGGCGCCGCTTCCAGGTCCGGCCCGCATCGTTCCTTGGGAATCAAGCTGGATTTGGAGGATCTCCACTTTGAGGATATCGCCTGGCTTGGCATCGGTTACATAAAGGGGGCCCGTGGCAGGATTGGTATTATCCCAACCGGAAGGACGCACCACTTGGTCCTCTCGGGTAATCTTGTTGCTATAGCAATCAAAGGTCTCAAAGACAACTACATCTCCACTTGTGCATTGGGCTACAGGAGCGTGCTGTGGTGAAAAGCTAAATACGGATTGGTCACGCGGGATTCGTTGCACTGGTTTACCCCCTCAGATGGAAGTATAATACTTACATTCTTCCTTACTTCGATTGTTAAATAAGAAATCCTTTTCTGTGGGTGAGGTATGATTGTGGGGGAGGAGCCCGAAAGCGATACAGAATGACGATATTAAGCCGAGACGTATTGTGTACGCGGCTTGTTAGGGTTATAATTTAAGTGTAAGTAAAATAAAAAGGGGGGATGCGATCAGACATTGGTGTTCGATGGTGCGTTGCCAAGTGAAGAAAGGAGAATGATTTTGAAGAGAACTTCTATTTTGTTATTGATTGCCTTGTCCCTTTTACTTGTCAGTAGTGCTGTTGGTGCCCAGACCATAGAGTTAACCTATTGGACTCACACCGATGATAACCGGACCATTCTCGAAAACCGTTATATCGAAGAGTTTCAAGCTATGTATCCAAATGTCACCATCAAGCGGATTGTTAACGAAGCAAGCAAGATGGGTGACTTAATGTTGACGGCATTTTCGGCGAATAATGCCCCAGACTTGTTCAATTTGCCCATTGAGCAAGAGTATGGCTATATGATGCATCATAGGGTGGCTCCAGTAAACTATGAAGCCATTGGTTACGCCGATGCTGATGAGCTCATTAGCCAGTACATGGCCGGTACCTTTGATACCGTTACCATGGATGGTCAAATTTACGGTTTGCCCCTAGAGCTCACCAACTGGTCTCTCTATATCAACAAGAACATCTTCCGTGATGCAGGTCTTGATCCTGAGAAGGATTATCCCAAGACTTGGGAAGAGATGATTGAAGTGGCCGATAAACTGACACTACGTAATGGAGATATCATTACCCGTCGCGGCTTTGACTTCCGTTATCCTTACTACTTAGTAGCTATGCTACCCATGGTAGAGCAGCTTGGTGGACAGTTGCTCAGCGATGATGGTAAGACAGCTATTGTCAATGACGAGGCTTGGATTGAGGTTCTCGAGTGGTTTAGAACCTTTGGTCCCCATGGAAGAAACCTCGGTAGCCCGACCTATACATCGGCACGTAAGATCTTTAACATGGATAACAACGATATCGGCATGTGCTTAACCGGCTTTTACCAGCAGGGAAGAATCAGGATCGATAATCCCGAATTCTACGACAGTGGTGAATGGATGGTTGTTCCTTACCCAGTCTTCGAAAATGCTGTGAAAGACGTACGCTGTTCGTATTATGGTCACTTTATGATGGTCAACGCTCAAGCTTCAGCTGAGAAACAGTATTGGGCTTGGAAGTTTATCGCCTATATGCTGGACCATGGCTGGGAGTATCTCGAGACCGTGAACATTATTCAACCACGGGAAGACTTGCTGAGCGATCCAAGATATATGGAACTACCATATATGGATGTTTTCATGACCGACATGGCTAAGAGCCATATGGTGTTCTTGCATGAAAACGGCTTCCAGTTTGAGCGTTTCATTAAGGAAGCAGTAGAAAGCGTCATGCTCTCGAATATGTCTTCTGAGGAAGCCCTAGAGATCCTGCGTGAGCGTATTCAAGAGGTTCTGGACGATTCGTACTAAAGCACCGTGCTTGAGATGAAAAAGGCCCGGGTTCACACTCGGGCTTCTTGATTTCTTTTTCTTAATGGAGGGAAGTTTGATGCGCCGTAACAAAGGATTTAGTATGGAGCGTAAGAAGGCGAGATGGGGATGGGTATTTGTCACTCCTTCCCTAATTCTTTTTTCTGCTTTTAGTTTCTATCCAATCATTAATGCCTTCTATGAAAGCTTCTTTAATCGAAATTTACTCTCACTGAGACCCCCGAGCTTTGTGGGGTGGAACAACTACACGTATTTGTTCCGCTCCCGGGAGTTTTGGCTGTCGGTCCAAAATACGCTGATTTTTACAGGTGGAACTTTTGTGCCCCTCGTAGTCTTTAGTCTAATTTTGGCCATATTGATCATGTCCATCAGTCGCTTTCAACGCTTTTTTCAGATGGCCTTTTATTCACCTGCTGTCCTTTCATCGGTGGTTGCAGCCATGATTTGGCTCTTGATCTTTGATCCTAGAGGTTTGGCTAACCAGGGAATGAATGCTTTCCTTGGAACAACGGGGGTCAACTATAATTGGTTATCCACAACGGGGATGCTCCGGCTTTCTACCATCATCGTTTATTTCTGGAAATACATTGGTTATTTTACCGTCATGTTTGTCTCAGGGATTGGTGCAATTCCTCATACCTTAAATGAGGCCGCTTTAATTGATGGTGCGAATCGTTGGCAGCTCTTTTGGCATGTCACTTTTCCGCTCCTCAAACCAACGACTATCCTGGTCTCCATTATGACGATGATTCAATGCCTGAAAACCTTCAGTACACAATATATGTTCACTTCGGCAGGGGCGCCTACTCGGCCCATCAATGTCATTACCTTGAACATCTATAACACAGCCATCAAGGACTATCGCATTGGGCGAGCTACCGCCATGAGTATCTTATTGTTCATTGTGATGTTTACCTTCACTTGGTTACAGCTCAGAGTGTCTCGTACTGAGGACGTCTCTTACATGTAATTGCGGCTAACTAGGAGGAGGATGAATATGAACGCAAATAAGACTAAAACATGGGATCTGACGAAACTCTTTACTGCACTCATGTGGTTGCTGCTCATCGTTGCTTGTCTCTTGATCATTGTTCCACTTGTCTTTATGTTTACGGCTTCGGCCATGCCCGCTCGGGATATTTTGCGGATGCCCTATCCTTGGATTCCAAGTGGGTTTTATTGGCCGAACTTTTGGAATGCCCTTCGAGGCCCAGAGGGTGACTTTATCTTTTTACGGAATGCCCTCAATTCCTTGATCGTGGCCGGTGCTGTTTCGTTCTTTACCGTTATTTTTTCCTGCTTGGCAGGCTACGGCTTGGCTAAGTTCAAGTTTAAGGGAAGAAATCTGGTGTTTATGCTCATCATGGCAACCATGATGATTCCCTTTGAGGCTATCATGATTCCCCTGTACATGGTGGCCATGCGTATGGGCTTACAGGATACATATACTGGCCTGATTTTGCCCTTCTTAGCCAATGCCTTTGGGGTATTCTTGATGCGCCAATATTTGATCACCTTTCCTGACGAAATCCTCGATGCAGCTCGCATCGACGGAGCTAGCGAACCGAGGATCTTTGGTACCATCGTTTTGCCAAGTTCAGGCCCAGCCATCGCTACCTTGGCCATTCTGGCCTTCCGTTCCCAGTGGGATAGTCTCTTATGGCCCCTCTTGGTGGTGCAAAGTGATCAGATGAAAACAATCCCCTTGTATATTACCAAGTTCATGGCTGAAACTCATAGTGACGAAGGTATTATGATGGCGGTGGCTGTGATGGCTAGTATTCCCATGATCACTCTCTTCTTGACTCTGTCCAAGTACTTTATTAGTAAAGAAGGCCTAACCTCAGCTACAAAGGGCTAAACCTCAAGGAGTCCCTTGACAGGCTAATTCCGATTCCATAGAATTGGAGGCGGATGCATAGGGATAGAGGAGACAATGTGATGCAACACGGAAATGAGCAAGCAAGCGCTACTGTCAAGCTACGAGAGTTGTTTGCCGCCTGGTTTAAGATCGGGCTTTTCACCTTCGGTGGCGGCTACGCTATGTTGCCCTTGATCGAAAGAGAGGTCATTGACAAGAAGGGCTGGACGGATAAGGAAGAAATCCTCTCCATCTACGCTCTGGCCCAGTCGGTACCTGGTGTGATTGCAGTTAACACCTCCATCATTCTAGGTAACCGCCTAGGGGGGTTCAAAGGGGCGGCGGTTGCCGCAGCAGGGGTGATTACGCCTTCACTCCTGGTGATCATGGCCATCGCTTCCTATTTTGATGTGATCATGGGAAGTGTCCAAGTCTTACAGGCCTTCAGCGGAATTCGGGCCGCTGTGGTGGGGCTCGTGGCCGCGGCCGCGGTTCGCATCGCCCTGGCGAGTCTCAAGGATAAGCCTGCTTATGTCATTGCCATGGCCGCTTTTCTGTTGAGTGCCTTTACAGATCTTCATGCTATCGCCATTATCCTTGGCGGCGCCTTGGTCGGTCTTTTGGTTTACTTCTGGGGTGCGAAATGGAGGGCGAAGTGATGTTCATGACCTTTTGGCATCTGTTTACCGGTTTTTTTAAGATTGGCTTGTTTACTGTGGGCGGCGGTTATGCCATGCTTCCTGTGATGCAACAGGAGATTGCAAGATTCGGCTGGGTAAGTCCAGCGGAGTTTATCGATATCATTGCTATTGCAGAAATGACACCTGGGGCCATCGCTGTAAATACTGCCACCTTCGCAGGTTTTCGTACCGCAGGTGTCTTAGGTGCCTTGTTGGCCACAGCCTCCTTGGCTTTGCCATCGCTCTTGATTCTGGTCCCCTTATCGAACTTTTGGGACCTTCACCAAGACCATCCCGTGCTTAAGGCCATTTTTGCTGGGGTGAAGCCTGCAGTGGCTGGCTTAATCGGTGCCGCCGCGATCTATATTGCCAAGACTGCCTTCCTCTACGATCCCCTTTTAGGGCAGAAAGAGGGTTTCCCCGTCGATCTACGGAGTCTAGTGATTGCTGGCGCGGTCTTTATCGCTGTGCGTAAGCGTAAGCTTGATCCGATCATGGCTATCATCATCTCTGCCGTGGTAGGACTGATTGTCTTTGGTTTTTAAACCCATGGTGTGATGTGGGACGCAGCCTCTAGGTTGCGTCTTTTTTCGCAAGCAAGGAGGAGTTCGTAAACGATGGACAGAAACAAAGGGAAGCGGTAATTTACGATTATAACAAAATCGAAACAGGAGGAATGATTGATGGCGGTACGATACCGAAAAGAAATCGACACCATCTCGCCATATGTCCCTGGTAAGCCTATTGCTGATGTAAAGCGGGAACTAGGCCTAGACCATGTGATTAAGCTTGCATCCAATGAAAATCCCTTTGGTTTTTCCAGTTCTGTGAAAGACGCTGTGATGAAGGCCATGTGTGAAGTCAACTTGTATCCCGATGGTAATGCAACCTTGCTGAAGGCGAAGATTGCAGCTAAGTATGGAGTGACCCCCGATATGGTCTTGCCAACTTGCGGTTCCGATGAAATGGTGGACCTCATCGCCAAGACCTTTATTGATCCAGGGAGCGAAGTTGTGATGGCGGAAGTGACTTTCCCCAGGTATTTTTCCACCTCCAAGATGATGGGTGCTGAACTTAAGATTGTACCCATGAAGAATATGGCCTTTGATATCGAAGGCTTTAAGCAGGCGATTACACCAGAGACCAGATTGGTTTGGCTTTGTAATCCCAATAATCCCACGGGGTCGTTCTTTACCCGAAGGGAACTTGTGGATTTGCTGGAGCATATATCCCCTGAAACTCTCGTCGTTTATGATGAGGCTTATTACGAGTTTGCTACACATCCTGAGTATCCCAAAGATAGCTTGGATTTCTTGCAGAAGTATGAGAACCTATTGATTATGAAGACCCTCTCCAAGGCCTATGGGATCGCGGGACTCAGAATTGGCTTCACCATTGGCGCTGCCGGGCTCCTTGGCCTAATCAACCGGATCAGAAATCCTTTCAATGTGACTTTGATTACCCAGGCCGCGGCCATGGCTGCCCTCGACGATGATGAATTTTTGTTGAAGGTGATCGAAAACAATCATGCGGGTAAGAATTATTTGTATGAAGAGTTTGAGCAGATGGGAATCGAGTACGTAAAAACGGAGGCGAACCATATTGCCTTTAATGCAGGCAAAGATGGGAACACGGTCTTCCAAGATCTCTTGCAGGAGGGGGTTATTATTCGCCCCATCGGTGTGGAAAACTATCGGACCTGGCTGAGGGTGAGTATTGGTACCATGGATGAAAATAGAGAGTTTATTCGGGCACTACGGAAGGTGCTAAAGTAAAGGAGATAGTATGGATAGATTTACGCTCAAAAGAGAAGATACGATCCTCTTTGTGATCGACATTCAAGAACGTTTAGTGCCGGTAATGAAGTACAAGGACCAGGTAATTAAGAACACCCAAGTCTTGCTGGAGGGCGCCA
>JAAYOK010000047.1 GCA_012520355.1 Bacillota bacterium
AAGGTACCAAATTCTGGCCCAAACATCCAATGAGTATCTCTACGAATACCACGTGAGGACTAAGCATCTGGAGCTTTCCGACAACTGCCTGCACCTATTTGGCAGTAGGAAAGATCTCAGGGAACTAGCAGACCTGTTCCATCAGACGTGGCTGGATGACCAAGAAGACGCACCCATCGTGGAACTACCTTTATCTGATGGGAAGAAGGGTTTGTTTAAGTCGATCCATTCACCCATCTATGATGATAAGGGAAGGGTCTATTCCATCATCGGCAAGCTGATCGATGTGAGCAAAGAGGAAGCAGAAAAACGGGAACTGATCCGCAGGTCGGAAATAGATGGATTGACGGGTTTGTATAATGCTAGTACTGCCAGAGAACGTATTACGGAACGTCTGATGTATGCCAATCCAGAATCAAACGATGCCCTAGTACTCATCGACTGTGACAAGTTCAAAGCCATTAACGATACCCATGGGCATTTACAGGGAGACGAGGTTTTGGCCAGCATCAGCCAGGCCCTGGTTCAAAACTCTAGGAAAACGGATATTATCGGACGAATTGGTGGCGATGAGTTTTGCGTCTATCTGCGTGATGTTCCCTCCAAGGACTTTGTGGACGAAACATGCCAGAAGCTGATGACATTGATCCGGGAATCGTGTGGAGATGACCAGGTTACGGTCAGTATTGGGATCGCACTCTTAGGTGACGAGAAAACGTATGACGAGTTGTTTCGCAAAGCTGACAGTGCTCTATATGATGCCAAGCGCAGAGGACGAGGCCAGATTCAGTTTTCAAGCAGGACTTAACCAAGTGGCCAAGGATAGCCCATTGATGGGAAGGGAAGATTCAAGGTTCATGCTACCTTTGATGGGGAACCCTATGACGAAAGTGTAGTCAACATGGAGAATCGGGAGGTTAGCGATGAAAAACGAAAGAGTTTACAAGATGGCCTTTTCCAAGGTATATCCATTGCTGGTCAACAAGGCGGAGCGCAAAGGAAGAACCAAGGAGGAAGTGGACACCATCATTTGTTGGTTGACGGGGTATGACCAAGGGAGCCTCGAAGAACAGCTTGAGAAGGATGTTGATTATGAGACCTTCTTCGGCGAAGCCCCCGAGATGAACCCTAACGCTGAAAAGATTACTGGAGTCGTATGTGGAGTTCGCGTCGAGAACATCGAAGAACCGCTCATGCAGAAAGTCAGGTGGCTTGACAAACTCGTGGATGAGTTAGCAAAGGGCAAAGCCATGGAGAAGATCTTAAGGAGCTAAGTTATGGGGCAGGAATTGTATCGTGGTTTAGGCATCATCATCGTGTACTTTATTGTGGCAGCGGGCGTAGCCCTGCGTCTAAAGCAGTTTATCAAAGTACCCAAAGAGGTCTTTCGGAAGATCCTGCATCTGATTCTCTTAGGTTCACTCCTTGGTTGGACCTACGCCTTCGAGACATGGTGGGTTGCTGTTGGCGCCATACTAGGTTTCTTGATCATCGTCTATCCAGCTCTGCACCTGGCAGAACGGTGGCGCGGCTACTCTGAACTTTTGGTTGAGCGAAACAGGGGAGAGATCAAGCGAAGCTTGGTTGCCTTTTGTGTCATGTTTTCCGTTCTTATCACTGTCTGCTGGGGTGTCTTTGGTCAAAAGTACCTGGTTGTAGCCTCTGTTTCTGCTTGGGGTCTTGGTGATGCCGCGGCCGCCTTGGTAGGTAAGCGTTTTGGCAAGCGTCATATAGAAGGCAAACTCGTTGAAGGTAAGAAGAGCCTCGAGGGTACACTGGCCATGTTTATCGTTTCGTTTTTTTCGGTACTCGTCGTCTTGCTTGTGCAAGGCTCACTGAAGTGGCATGGCTATATTCCCATCTCCTTAGCTACGGCAGGGGTGAGTGCAGTTGTGGAGCTCTATACTAAGGGGGGCATGGATACCTTAACCTGTCCTTTGGCCGCCGCGGCTATTTTATTACCACTAGTTTACTTGTGGGGGGCGTAGGGACATGGAGAAAAACTCAGGGGAGCGAACGCTCCGAGCCTCAGTACTCTTAAGCTCACCAGGCCCCTTGGTTTTGGGTGTTGCTCTCTTTTATGGTCGCTCCTCAACGCAGCTGGCGGATTTTATCCGGAGAACTGCTGAACTTACGGCCATCATCGTGTCTTGGATCGTCTTTCGCATACTCCATCGAGGCGGTGAGCCAGAGCCTCTCGAGGCGGAGCGATTAGAGGGTACTGCAAACACCTGCGTTGGTGTAGCTATGCTTCTTTCAGGTCTTGCCATGTTATTTATCGCCCTGTCTGGGCCAAATAGTGACAAGGGTAATGTGACCCCAGGTCTCATCATTGCCTTCCTCGGAGCTTTGGTGAACTCCTGGTTTTGGCTTCGTTATCGTAAACTCCATAGGGAAAAACCCAATACCATCCTAGCGGTGCAAAGTAGGCTATATGGAGCAAAGTCTGTCGTAGATATGTGTGTAGTTGTAGCTCTGTTGTTCGTCGTACTAGCCCCACAGGCACCCATTACCCCTTACGTGGATCTAGGAGGGTCCATCGTCGTGGCCATCTACCTCATGAGGGGCGGATGGATTACGATACGGAAGAAAGAAGTGGCCACCAGCTAGGTGGTCTTTTTTTTGTTAAAGGTGAGAATATAGATTTTTCCGATACGTAAAATTCTGGTATTGGAAAACAGAATTGGAAGTAATCCTTGCCTTCCTGTAAGATGGATTTGTGAAATCCATAACTAAAATGGGGAGGAATTTCAGTGGAGAAAAACCAACTACCAAAGGATTTTGAACATTTCGCCGATGCCAGAAAACAAGGTTTCCTTCATATTAAGGGGCTTAAAGACCAGGGAAAGAAAGTTGTAGGAACCTTTTGCACCTATACACCAGCGGAGGTCATTATGGCTTCGGGGGCTGTCTGTGTGGGAATTTGCTCATTTAGTGATGAGACAATTCCAGATGCAGAAAAGGTCCTACCCAGAAATCTGTGCCCCTTGATCAAATCCAGTTATGGCTTTGCTCTCACCGAGAAATGCCCTTACATGTACTTCTCTGATTTGCTCGTAGGGGAGACAACCTGTGATGGGAAGAAGAAAATGTATGAATTACTGGGCGAGCTCAAAGATATGCATGTCCTGCAGCTTCCCCAGACCCAGACCGATAATGTCTCCAAGGAGCTGTGGTATCAAGAAGTACTGGGACTGAAAGCAAGGTTAGAGAGTACATTTGGTGTTACGATTACCGACGAAGACATTCGTGCAGCTATTCGACTCAAAAATGAAGAGCGCAAGATTCTCAAGGAACTCTATGAACTGAGCCAGGCTTGTCCACCACCCATCAGCGGAGCGGAGCAATTAAAGATTCTCTATGGCTCGCAATTTAAGTTCGATTACGACGAAAAACTCCAAGAGCTCCGCGATGTTGTGACCAAAATCAAAGAAAACTATGCAAATGGCGTGAGGCCGGTAGCTGAGTCTGCCAAGCGAATTTTGATCACAGGCTGCCCCTTGGCTGGTGCCACCGAAAAGGTTGTAACAGCCATCGAGGAATCTGGCGGGGTTGTGGTGGCTTATGAAAACTGCATAGGCGCTAAGACTGTGGACAAGCTCGTTGATGAGAATGAAGAACCATATAAGGCTATTGCAGATCGCTATCTGCAAATTGGTTGTTCTGTGATGACGCCTGATACGAACCGCTACGAACTCTTAAGTCGGCTCATGGATGAGTTCAAAGTGGATGGCGTGGTAGAAATGACGCTGCAAGCATGTCATACCTATGCAGTGGAGACTGAGTCCATTCGTAGATTCGTTCAGGGCAAGAACGTACCATTTATCAGTGTCGAGACGGACTATTCTGCTGCAGACGCTGCGCAGCTCAAGAATCGACTTGCTGCTTTCATTGAGATGATGGCATGATCGAGCAAGGCTTCATTGGTATTGATTCTGGCTCCACCATGTGCAAGGCTGTATTGTTTCAAGGCGATCAGGTTGTGGATACACTGATCTCGAGAACAGGCTGGAATCCTAGGCGCTCAGCCAAGCAAAACGCAGAACGATTGTTGGAAAGGAACCAGTTGTCCCGGGAGAACATCGTCTTTGCCACCACCGGATATGGCCGTGAGACCATCGATTTTTCTGACTATGTGTTTACGGAGATTATCTGCCATGCCTTTGGTGGTATGCATTTGGTCCCAGGTATTCAAGGCATTGTTGACATTGGTGGACAGGATAGTAAGGTCACAAAAATCGTGAATGAACGTGTGGCTGACTTTCTCATGAATGACAAGTGTGCTGCTGGAACAGGCCGATTCCTCAGTATGGCCTGCGAAACCTTGGGTATTGAGTTGGAACGGATTGATGAGTTTGCTAATCTGGACGACTATGTCACGATCAACAGCATGTGTGCTGTCTTTGCCGAGTCGGAGATGATTGGGCTCCTGGCAGCAGAAACGGATCGTTCCCAGATCATGGCTGGTGTCCTTCAATCCATAGCCCAAAGAGTCACGCAGATGATGGGAAGGATCGGTTTTGGCGAAGGAGCACCAATTTTGATGACGGGGGGCTTATCACGTTCGAACCGTCTACTTGAGGCTATTCGGCAAGCAACTGGTTTTCAAGTCATAACTCATGCCTACGCACCTTTTGCTGGAGCCATTGGAGCATGCATTTGTGCCCGGGAACGCATGTTGAGCCCACGATAGGAGATGACGAGCATGATATACTTCGATAATGGTGCCACAACTCTGCATAAGCCACCAGAGGTGGCCGAAGCAGTACGTTATGCCATCCATCACTTTGGTAATGCAGGAAGGTCCTTTTATGACGCTGTCATGGAGGCAAATCGGGAGATGTATCAGACCCGTGTGGAGGTAGCTCAGCTTGTGGGCCTGGATGATCCGTTGCAGGTGGCATTTACGTCTTCCGCGACAGAGAGTCTCAACCTTGTGATCTCTGGCTTGATCCAAGCAGAAGATGCAGTCATCACTACTTTGGCGGAACATAACTCGGTGTTGCGCCCCTTGTATTTGGCAGGATGTGAACTGGATTATCTGGACTGTGATGAGCGGGGGAACGTGCTAATCGATTCCTTTGAGGGCTGTGTCCGGGAAAACACAAAATTCCTAGTGTGTACCCATGGTTCAAACCTCACAGGGAATATCACAGACGTGGAATCGCTTGCCAGTCGGTGTCGGGCCCATGGGCTCACTCTGATTTTAGATGTCTCTCAGACCCTGGGCGCGATTCCAATCCACATCTCTATGGCCGACATCATGTGTTTCACCGGGCATAAAGCACTTTATGGGCCACAAGGTACGGGAGGTATTATCGTTGACGGAGCGTATGACTTTGCCGTTGTCAAAACTGGGGGCGCTGGAACCGATAGTTTTGCGAGATTTCAGTCGAAGCAGATGCCTGATATCTTTGAGACGGGCACGTTGAATAGTCATGGTCTTTATGGTCTGCAAAAAGGTGTGCAGTTCGTCAACAAAGTAGGTCCCGAGCTGATTCATGCCAAAGAGATGGAGCTTCATGATCAGTTTTATGCTGGGATTTCCACAATCGACGGGGTGATCACCTACGGCGACTTCTCCACGGAAGATCGATTGCCCATTGTATCGCTGCGGGTTGAAGGTATGACCTCGTCGGAACTGGCCCTGAGGCTCTGGGAGGAGTATCGCATTGCCACGAGGGCCGGTAGCCACTGTGCTCCCCTCTTGCATCAGCATTTCGATACCGTCAAGTGTGGTCTGGTCCGCTTTTCCTTCTCTTACTTCAATACCGAAGACGAGGTGGAGCAAGCGATCAGGGCTTTGCGAGACATAGCCGGTAGCCACTAGCTGGGAGGAGAAGAATGGAGTATATTTTAGTCTTTGAAGACACAAACAGAGCCATGAAGGCCGAACGCTTGTTGCTATCCAACAAGCTTCATGTGGGGGCGTTACCTCTTCCAGATGAAATTAGCTCCGGCTGTGGAATATGCCTCCGGGTTGGGGCGGAGAGTATCGATGTGGCACTTCGGGTACTTTCTGAGAGTGACATGACAGGAACGACGGTCTATGTAAGACGAGAAGTTGAAGGTCAAATCGAGTATCAAAAGAGCGGGGGTTGCTAGATATGTCTAGCAACCTCATTTTCTCTTCAGAGGGAAAATAGTGATTTGGGTCACGGCACTTCTCCCCTGGTTCGTCTACAATAGACTCGAGGTGAGGTATGATGAGAAGAGACTTGTTTGCCCGGGAGGAAATGGGCAAAGCCTGGGATGGTTTTAGACCTGGAAACTGGTCACGTGAGATTGATGTGCGGGATTTCATCCAGCAAAACTATGAACCCTATGATGGCGACGATAGTTTTCTCGCAGATCCCACGGCCAATACTGCAAGTCTGTGGCAGAAAGTGAATGATCTGATCCAGGAAGAGGTCAATACGAAGTCGATTCGAGTCGATCTCCATCGTTTTAGCGGAATTGACAACTTCCCCCCAGGCTATATCGAGCAAGAGCAGGAAGTTATTTTTGGACTTCAGACCGACGAACCATTGAAGCGAATCGTCAATCCCTATGGCGGTTTCCGCATGGTACAAAATGCACTCACAGCCTATGGGTTGAGTCTAGATCCCTCCATGGCTGAAACATTTAACGAGTATCGGAAGACCCATAATCAAGGCGTCTTTGATGCCTACACCACGGAGATGAAAAGGGTCCGTTCTGTTGGACTCCTCACCGGCTTACCTGATGCTTACGGACGGGGACGCATCATTGGCGACTATCGGCGCGTAGCCCTTTATGGCATTGACTACCTCAAGGAAATGCGGCTGCGAGACAAAGAAGAGTTCGTAGCACCAGCTACAGATGAAACCATTCGGCTCAGGGAGGAGTTTGCTGAGCAGATTAGGGCCTTAGATGCGATGAAGTCCATGGCTGCCCGCTATGGTTTTGATATTGGCAGACCGGCTCGAACAGGGCAGGAGGCGGTTCAGTGGTTATATTTTGGTTACCTTGCGGCCGTGAAGGAAAACAATGGGGCGGCAACAAGCATAGGCAGAAACACCGCTTTTCTCGATATCTACTTGCAGCGTGATCTTAAACTAGGCCGGATCGATGAAAGAGGCGCTCAGGAACTGATTGATCAACTCGTAATTAAGCTTCGGATGGTGCGTCACTTGCGGACGCCAGAATATGACGAACTCTTTGCCGGTGATCCAACCTGGGTCACGGAATCTATTGGAGGCGTAGGGGAAGACGGTAGACATCTTGTGACCAAGACCGCTTATCGCTTTTTGCATACCTTGGTCAATCTGGGCACTGCTCCTGAACCCAATATGACAGTGTTGTGGTCAGAACGGCTTCCCAGGGAGTTTAAGGAGTACTGTGCTGAAATGAGCATCAAAACCGCTTCCATCCAGTATGAGAATGATGATCTGATGCGGCCCATCTACGGTGACGACTATGCCATCGCTTGCTGTGTCTCTGCCATGCGTGTTGGTAAAGACATGCAGTTCTTTGGGGCTCGCGCCAATCTCGCCAAGGCACTCTTATACGCCATTAATGGTGGACGAGATGAAATAGCTCAGGATAAAGTGACTGGCAAAGCCATCACAGTCCTACCGGGCATCGAGGAAAATCACCAAGAAACACTAGACTATGATACCGTCTGGACCAGTTTCAAGGACGTCATGGATAAATTGGCCAAGATCTATGTGGAAACGATGAATACGATCCATTACATGCATGATAAGTATGCTTACGAGGCGGGTCAAATGGCATTGCACGATCCCCATGTCCATCGCTATATTGCCTTTGGCATAGCAGGACTCTCCATCGTAGCAGACTCATTATCGGCCATAAAGTATGCCCGAGTTCGGCCCATTCGCAACGAAGAGGGGATCGCGGTAGGGTTTGATACGGAAGGTAGTTTCCCCCGTTATGGTAACGATGATGATCGGGTTGACAACATCGCGATTGAGGTGAACCGTTACTTCATGGAAGCCTTACGAAAGACACCGGCTTATCGAAGCGCTGAACACACCTTGTCCTTACTAACGATCACGTCGAATGTAGCCTATGGTAAGAAAACTGGGTCTACGCCTGAAGGTCGCAAGTATGGTGAGGCTTTTGCACCAGGTGCTAATCCCATGAATGGAGCGGATCAATCTGGCGCTCTGGCCGCTTTAAACTCCGTAGCCAAGCTACCTTTTGCCGACGTCAATCAAGATGGAATCTCTAATACCTTTTCGATCATACCTGGAGCCTTAGGCAAGAACGGACCAGAACGGACGACCAACCTAACGAACATTCTGGCTGGATATTTCCAGCAGGACGCTTTTCACGTGAATGTCAATGTTCTAGACAAGGAATTACTGCTTGATGCCATGGAACATCCAGAAAAGTACCCAAACTTGACAATTCGCGTCTCAGGCTATGCGGTACGCTTCAATCAACTCGATCGGGAACACCAACTCGATGTGATTAACCGAACATTCTATGAGTTTGTCTAAAACCAGGGGAAGGGGGGCTTTCGGTGAAGGGCTACCTGCAATCGATGGAAACTATGGGTCTCGTGGATGGACCTGGTACGCGCACGATTTTCTTTTTACAGGGCTGTCCACTACGCTGTGCCTATTGTCATAATCCTGATGCCATTAGTACTCGAGGGGGCGAGGAGATCACGCCTGAGCGAGTGCTACAAGTGGCGAGGCGGTATCGATCCTATTATGGTCAGGAAGGTGGCATAACCTTTTCTGGTGGTGAGCCTTTATTACAGGGAGAGTTTCTCCACAAATCCTTGGAGCTTTTAAAGAAAGAAGGCTATAATACTTGCATAGACACGTCGGGATTTGGTAGCCCGGCCCTTCTGCCAAAAATCCTTCCCTTGGTGGATACGCTGATCATCGATGTCAAGGCCTTTTCCAGCGAATCTTTCACCCATCTCACCATGACCGATGGCTTTAACGGCTATCTGAATTTCCTCGCCAATCTCGAACGTAATGGATTCAGGGGACAGGTGTGGGCGCGCCATGTGATGGTTCCGGGTTATACTGATAACGAACAGTCTATGAGAGCTTTTATCCATATTTTAAGACCCATCATTCATCGAGTCGATCGCATCGAGATTCTTCCTTACCATACAGCTGGCGTTGGGAAGTATCGCAAACTTGGGATGCCCTATCGACTAGAAGGAGTAGAGCCCATGGACAAGGAACGAGCCAAGGAGTTAGAGATTTACGCCAACAAGATCTTTAGTGAGGAGTTGCAGAAGGAACGAAGAGAGGCCCAAAGGAGAAATCACGAGAAGTTTAAAATCTTGCATGACCGTGCTGTGATCTCTGAACAAGAGCAGGCCGAGATGCTCTCCTCTCTGCGCAACCTCCCTCTCTTGAGTGAGGTGGCGGAAGAAGACGTGGATGCGGTGCTCAACGAAGTGGTCTTGTCCAACTTCAAAGCGGGTGATTATGTCTTTCGGACTGGAGATGCACCGGATCTCATGTATTTGATCGTCGAAGGACAGATGAAAATCTTCTACAACACCATTGATGGTGAAGAGCAAATCTTCTATATCTATCGTGATGGAGACTTTGTGGGAGGCTTGAACCTGCTGGTACAATCACCCTATCGTTATGTAGGCCAAGCCCTTACAGATTGTAAGATTGTTGCCATTCCTAAAGCTACATTTGACCGTTACTTCTATGATTCTTCCATCATCTTGCGCAGTGTCTTGACGAAGAGTTTCGAACGCATTCGTTGGGCCGAAGAACTAATTCAAAGGCTCGCAACCAGCAACGCCTCCATGAAGACCGCTGGTCTACTTCTGAAACTAGTCAAGAGAATTGGCGTCGAGACCGACGAGGGCATTCGCCTGGAGTTGTCCATGAATCGGGAAGAGTTGGGCAATTATTCTGGGTTGAGGCGAGAGACCATCACAAGAAAACTTGGGCAGTTTAAGGATTTAGGCTATATTGAACTGATAGGTAACAAAGTCATCATCATTAAAGATCTAGAAGCACTAGAAGGATATGTCCTTTAAGGAAGTCTCAAAATGGAGGGCCTCGCCAGGGGCTCTTTTTTTGCTCCTCGAGCCAAAACTTGATCTACGTCATTTTTTCTGGTTTAGGGGCGTGTTAGGATACAGATGAAGAAGCAAGCTAGACAAAAGCAAAGGACAAGGAGAATGCAAAATGACAAACTTTAACCAAGTTAAGGAACGCACGCTAAAGACACTAGCTCAGTACGTACCCATTGTGGCGCGGGTCCATGGAGAGAGCCATCCGGAGTTCCATGATGTCCACCGGGTCTTTCAAGCGATGCAAGTGAAGCTAAACGAGAACGTAGGGGGCCAGCCTGAACTTGAAGCCGATTTTGAGCAGTTGCGGCAAATTACCCAGAACTACACTGTACCAGTTGATGTCTGCGAAAGCTACGAAGCCGTATACCAGATGCTCGCGGATCTTGATAAGGCGTATCACAGCTAGAAAATGAGTTTGAGTTTGTGTAGGAAGGGGATGAGGAATTGCAGCGTTACATTCTAAGGGCAAAGAACAAGATTACTCTCCTCAGTGCGATCTTAATCGTCATAGGGTTTTCAAGTCTATGGTTACTAAGAAATGAGGTCATCTTCACCAGCTCCTTGGTTCTAGCATCGATTCTAGGAGCCATGCCCATTGCCATCCAGGCCTATCAAGCCCTCAGGGTCAAGGTGGTGAGCATAGACCTTCTGGTGACCATTGCGGTTCTGGGTGCCTTTCTCATCCGCAACTTTGAAGAGTCGGCCATTGTCACTTTCCTATTTCTTTTCGGTGCCTTTCTTGAACAACGGACCTTGACAAAGACCCGCTCAGCCATTAAGGAATTAACGGAAATGGCACCTGAAAGCGCCTTAAAGCGGATGGACGATGGGGAGTTTGTCGAAGTTGATGTGGATGAGGTTGACGTAGGCGATGTGCTTCTAGTGAAAACGGGAGCCAAAGTCCCAGTGGATGGGACTGTCTTAAGTGGTGAAGGCAGTATTAATGAAGCCAGTATTACAGGCGAATCCATTCCTGTGGCCAAAGAAAAGGACTCCAACGTGTATGCCGGTACCATCCTGGACAATGGAACCATTCAAATTGTGGCAGACCGAGTGGGTGAAGATACCACCTTTGGTCGTATCATCGAACTTGTGGAAGAAGCACAGGATTCCAAGTCTGAAGCAGAGCGTTTCATCGATCGTTTTGCCAAGTACTATACGCCAGCGGTTCTCGTTCTAGCCTTTGTCATTTGGCTCATCTCTCGAGATGTGGAACTAGCGATTACCATTTTAGTTCTAGGCTGTCCAGGCGCTCTAGTTATCGGTGTACCGGTTTCGAATGTTGCAGGCATTGGAAATGGAGCTCGCAATGGTGTACTCCTTAAAGGTAGCGAGGTCATCAGCGATTTTAGTCGACTCGATACCATGGTCTTTGATAAGACAGGAACCCTCACTATGGGCAATCCATCGGTGGCAGAAACAGAATACTATGGTGACGGAATTGACGAAGCTTTAGTCTTTTTGGCCAGTATTGAACGTGAATCAGACCATCCTTTAGCCAGGGCTGTCTTGGACAAAATCGGCGCCACAACTTTCTCGGAAGTGACAGATACTGAGGTAGTTAAGGGTGGAGGAATCGTGGCCAGTGTTGCTGGCCATCGTGTGGCTGTGGGTAATGTGGCCCTAATGGAAAGGGAACATGTAACCCTTGGTGAGAAGGCAAAGCTGGATGTGACTCGTCTCGAGAAAAATGGCAACTCCTTGGTCTTGACCTCAGTTGATGGAGAACTAAAAATCTTGATGGGTATCCGAGATCAGGTTCGACCAGGGGTAAAAGAAGATTTACAGAAACTGAAGCGATTAGGCGTGAAGAACCTAGTGGTTCTTTCTGGTGATAACCAGGGCACTGTGGATGCTGTGAGCCGAGAGCTCGGTCTCACTGAAGCGTATGGTAATATGTTGCCCGAAGATAAGTCAGCCTATGTTAGGCGACTCATCGAAGAGGAAGGTCAGATCGTAGCTTTCGTTGGCGACGGCGTCAATGACAGTCCGTCCTTAGCTCTAGCGAACATTGGAATCGCCATGGGTGGCGGGACAGATGTGGCCATTGAAACCTCTGATGTCGTCTTAATGAACTCTGATTTCAGCCGTTTACCCCATGCTTTAGGATTGACCAAGGCGACTGCCTCGAATATGCGACAAAATGTTCTGATTGCCGTTGGCGTAGTCTTGCTCTTGCTCTCTGCCGTCTTGTATAGTGATTGGATGAATATGTCCATTGGGATGTTAGTGCATGAAGGAAGTATCTTGGTTGTCATTCTCAATGGCATGCGTTTACTCCGTTATCGGCTGGAGAGATCATAGAATTAAAGGAGAAATGAAAGGGGTATGTGAAGTGAATGCAGCAACAATTCAAGTGGAGACGTTGACATGTCCATCCTGTTTACAGAAGATCGAGGCTGCGGTGAAGGGTGTAGAGGGTGTCGATCAAGGAACGGTCAAGGTGTTGTTTAACTCGAGCAAAGTAAAACTTGATTTCGATGATGAAAAGGTCTCAGTGGACCAGATCGCAGAGGCTATAACCAAAGTCGGTTATGAGGTTCTCAAGTCGTCGGTACGCTAAAACAGATGGTGCACCTCAAACAAGGTGCACCATTTTGATCTTAACTGCGACGAATGGCCCAGGCCGGCCTCTGAAGTGCCTCCTTGTTCTCCCCCACACTCACCGCGGGAAAACCTTCAAGGATTTGGTTAGCCGGAAAAATGCTTCTTTGTTTGACGAGGCTCCCTGCCTTCACCAGAGTATTGGCTCCAAGTTGACTGTAATCGCAGAGAATGGATCCTGCTTCGATGACACTACCTGAACCAATATCTGTACCATGAATAATGCAACCAGGTCCGATGGTGACATGATCACCGATTACAAGTTGGTTATCGGGTAAGAGATGCAGAACGGAGTTCTCCAAGATTTGCACATTGTCGCCGATTCGTACCGGACCATGAGAGTTGCCTATGATTTTGACACCGGAGGCAATGACAGTGTCTTTTCCAATGATTACGTCTCCTGTGATTTCTGCAGAATCATAGATCAGAGCGGATTCGGATACTGTTGGGTATTTCCCGTCAAATTCGTATAGTTCGCCCATAATGTCTCCTTTCTGCACGCTGGCAATCACATGTTCCACAAAGGGTTCGAGAGAAATGTCATGGCCGCGCATACGCTTAATCATCTGCCTGTCTTCTCGTGTCAGACTGCGAATCACCCTGCCAGGCCTGCCCACAACGACGGAACCTGCTGGTATAACATGTCCTTCTGGAATGATTGTTCCCTCACCGAAGATACTCATATCGCCTACCCTAGAACCGGGCAAGAAAATGACACCATTGCCGATTTCGCACAAATCCCCGATTGTAGTCCCCAGGGCAATACACTTGTGTCCAAAAATCGTCTTACTTCCAATCGTAACGGGCTTCTCTGGTGTTCCAATCAGAACCGAATTTTCCAGGACCCAGGTTGCATTGCCAATCGTAACAGAGTCGTCCATCGACCGAAGGATAGAACCCTGAGCAAGATAGGCGTCCTGACCGAGCCTTACTTGGCCCATCACTTTGGCAGAGTCATCAATTCTAACACTTGTCATCATTTGCCCCCCTTCTGTCTCGAGCCTTGTCTTCAGTTCTCAATACTATATAATAAGTATAACACATGGAAGTCAACCCTTGAGTGAATGTTGGCAAATTGTGGTGATGAGGTGGTTGGTCTGGACTTCAGAAAACTTGAGTCTTTTGTATCCATCGTAAAACATGGGAGTTTCACGAAAGCAGCGGAGGAACTTTATTTGACCCAACCTACCATCACGGGTCATATTCAATCGCTTGAAACGAAGCTTGGTATGGTGTTGCTGAATCGGAATGGTAAGACCGTCTCTCTTACGCAGGCGGGGGAGATCCTCTATGGGCACGCGGTGAACATTCTAAACACCAGGGAACAAGCGCTATTTTCTCTGGCGGAGTATGAAGGTCGCTTAGAAGGAAACCTGGTCATCGCTGCGAGTACGGTTCCCCAAGGTTATTTGTTGCCGGAGCTCTTGAGTGCATTTCGTCTGGACTGTCCCCAAATAACTTTCACAATCCGGCAATTTGACAGTGAGGGAGTTATGGCAGCCATTACCTCTGGTGCGGTGGATTTTGGTTTTGTAGGTATGGATACCGTCTTACCCGAACTAGAAGTGCGGCAGATCTGCCGGGAACGGATGGTGCTCATCACGCCTTGTAGCGGGCGGTTTGCGAATGTTGCGGAATCAACCATCACCTGGGATCAGATTAAAGACGAGGTGTTCATACTTCGAGAGTCGGGATCAGGTAGTAGAAATTTGTTTCTGCAAGGCCTAAAGAGGAAGGGAATCGACCCTGCCCAGCTCACAATTGTTGCTACGATCGAAGACCCTGACACCATCAAACAATGTGTCAGGGCCGGTCTAGGGTTAGCCGTTGTTTCCGAGCGATCGGTGAGAGATGAGATTCGACTCGGACTCTTGCAGGGGTTTTACATACAGGGCATGGATCTTGAGCAGACCTTTTATTTCGTCAACCACCGAAACAGGGTGCTAAGTCCCATTGCCCGGGCTTTTAAAAGCTTTACGAACGAGTACTTCTCATCTCCTTCAGGCCCTGGCGAATGGCCGCGAGGGCAGTCTCGATGTCCTTCAGCGTATTGAAATGCCCTGGGGAGAATCTGACTGTGCCCTGGGGGAAGGTACCGAGGGTCTTATGGGCGGAAGGAGCGCAGTGTAGGCCACAGCGAGTTCGGATCCCGTAGTGTTTGTCTAAATAGTAAGCCATGTCGGCGTTGTCATGATCGAGAAAGTCAACCGATACAACGGCCATGCGTTCCTCAAGGTCTTTTGGCCCGAGCACGCGAATTCCATCGATTGTTTCTAGTTCTTCAAGTAGGTAAGCTGCGAGTTCCAGTTCTTTTTGGCGAATCGTGGCGAGGCCTACTTTTTCTATGTAATGTAGCGATTTGTTCAAGCCATAGATGCCTGGAAGATTCGGCGTGCCTGCCTCAAACTTGTCAGGTAGGTAAGGGGGTACATCTTCGTACTCAGAGAGACTTCCAGTGCCACCACTGACCAAAGTCTCCATTCTTTCAGCTAACTCTGGCGTAAGCAAAAAGCCGCCCACCCCCTGGGGACCCAAGAGTCCCTTATGACCGGTAAAGGTGAGAGCATCGACCTTGAGATCTTGAAAATCGATGGGTAAAATGCCTGCTGTTTGCGCTGTATCTAAGATAAACCACAGGTCTTTTTCCTGGCATATAGCACCAATTTCCTTAACTGGCAAGATGGTTCCAGAGACATTGGAGGCATGGGTTACCACAACCATCCTGGTGTTGGGTTGGAGTAGGGAGTGGAGACTCTGGGCATCCACTTGCCCCAGCTCATCTCCTGGTAGGCGAGAAAACTCCACACCCCTTGCTTGAAGTTGCATTAAGGGTCGCATCACTGCGTTATGCTCCATGGACGACACAATCACATGGTCGCCAGGTTTTAGGAGCCCTTTGAGCAAGAAATTTAGACCATAGGTGATATTTAGGGTAAAGACCACGTTTTCGGGCGTAGGGAAGTTGAAGAACTGGGCTAGCATGTCTCGAGTTGCAAAGACCATTTCGTCGGATGTTAAGGAGTCATATCCACTTCGATTCATGTTATCCCCAATTTGGTCGATAAAGTACTTTACGGCATCGCCGACACCAGGTGCCTTGGGAAAGGATGTGGCGGCATTATCTAAGTATATTTTTTTCACAAACCCACCTCCAAATCCATTTTACACCAGAGCATCCTCCCGCGTCATAGAGTTTCTCTATAAGTGTCGATCTGATATTGGAAAGCCCTATTGTACAAAGGAAGTATGCGTTGACTATAATGACCATAGGGATTGCTAAAAATGTGGCAAACTCGAGTCTGGTATTGGAGGAGGATTCATGTGAGTAGTAGCAAGAGAAACATGATCTTAGGTGGAGGTTTGGTTGGTCTGCTCGCGGTCGTACTTGTCCACTATGGCAACCCAGCCAACATGGGGTTTTGTATCGCCTGTTTTATTCGGGATACAGCAGGTGCCCTTGGTTTACATCGTGCCGGTGTCGTGCAATACATACGACCAGAACTGATTGGTATGGCTTTGGGAGCATGGCTCATCTCCTTGGCCAAAGGTGACTTCAAGGCACGTGGTGGCTCATCGCCTCTTACTCGTTTCGTTCTAGGTTTCTTTGTCATGATCGGTGCCTTAGTCTTCCTGGGTTGTCCTCTACGTATGGTCCTACGCCTAGCTGGAGGAGACCTAACAGCCATCCTTGGCTTAGTGGGGTTTGCCGCCGGTATTGGTCTTGGCATCTTGTTTCTAAACAAGGGATTCTCCCTCAGAAAGACCTATTCGTTAAACAAGGCCGAAGGCTTTTTGTTCCCAGCCATGCAGGTGGCCTTCTTTATTCTTCTGATTGCCGCCCCCGCCTTTGTTTTCTTTAGTGAATCAGGCCCAGGCTCTATGCATGCGCCAGTGGCTATCGCCCTTATTGCAGGACTTCTAGTTGGAGTTGTTGCGCAAAGAACAAGACTTTGCATGGTAGGCGGAATTCGGGATCTGATTATGTTTAAGGATACCCATCTGATTTCAGGTTTCGTATCGATTCTTGTGATCGCCTTGATCGGCAATTTAGTGACTGGGCGGTTCAGCCTAGGTTTTGAGGGGCAACCGATTGCTCACACCGATGGCTTATGGAACTTCTTAGGAATGGCTCTGGCCGGACTCGGCTCCGTTCTCTTGGGAGGTTGCCCACTCCGCCAGATGATTCTTGGTGCAGAAGGTAATATTGATTCCGTAGTTACCTTCCTTGGTTTACTAGTCGGGGCAGCTTTTGCTCACAACTTCGGACTCGCATCGTCTGGAGCTGGAGCTACTGCCAATGGTAAAGTCGCAGTCTTGATCGGACTCGCCGTCGTTTTAGTTGTTGGCTTCATGAACATGAACACCAGTAGCGATGTAAAGATGAAAGGGGATGTGAAACTTGGCGCTTAGTACTGTAGATGCAAGGGGAAGATCCTGTCCCGAACCGGTGGTTCTTACCAAAAAGGCGCTGGAGCAATCACCAGGAGGAGTACAAGTCCTTTTAGATAACGCCACCTCCAGAGATAATGTCAAGCGTTTTGCCGAAAGCAAGAGCTACAAGGTAGCGGTCAAGGACAAAGGGGAGGATTTCCTGTTAACGATCACCAAGTAACCATGGAGTATATTGCCACATTCTTCACCCACTCAGGTGCGGTGAAGTACAAGAGGCATATGAAGCGTTTAGGTATTGAGGTAGAGCTTCAGCCTGTTCCTAGAAGACTTAGTTCAGATTGTGGAATTGGTGCAAGATTTATAACGAGTCACGATATGAGCCATTTTATTAGTGACGATATTGATAAGCTCTTTCTCGTGGAAAGCGATGGCGAAAGACTCCTCTATAGCTCTGTGGAGTGACAATTGTATACCCCCTGATTAAGCCCCCCTTGGTATCCAAGGGGGCTTGACATTAGGACTGCCATATGGAACTATGAAGTAGGTATGATGGAGGAGGAAAATCCCATGAGTGATGCATTGTACAAAAGGCTACTCATCCGATTGGTCCTGACAATTTTGTTCCTACTATTCCTGGGGGTTGTGGTCCCACGGCTTTATCGCATGCTCGCCCCATTTTTGCTAGCTGCGCTTGTGGCTGCTTTTGTTATGTCCCTGGTCAACAAGATCAATGGGGTAGTGGGGCGTCTCAACAAGAACATCAAATTGCCCAGAAAGACGACGACATTTCTGCTAAATATTGTGGTCCTGGCTCTTGTGACCTTCACCCTCTACTATGTGGCATCGACCATTGTTAGAGAGGTTATCTCCATTGCCCTAAACATCCAGCATAATTGGTCCAGTATTACTACTCGATATGACCAGCTACTCGATCAATTTGCCCTCAATGCAGAACTCTTGCCTCCGCCTGTCATCGACATTCTGGAGGATATGAAGGACAGCATTCTCGTTTTCGTCCAGAACGTGAGTAAGAATATTGTGAGCTTCACTGTTTCCACCACAGCATCTGGCCTGACCAGTACTGGCACATTTTTGATTAATCTGATCACATTCTTTCTCGCCCTATTTTTTATCGGCCTAGATGCCAATTTGATTCTGGAGTTCGCCCAGAAACATACCAGCAAACAAGTCAAGGATACATTTGGACTTCTCAAGACATCGGTGGTGGCAGCGGTTACAGGTTATATGAAAGCCCAGCTTATTCTGGCAAGCTTTGCCTTCTTGTTTATGATGACGGCCCTTGGTCTTTATGGGCAGCCCTATGCCCTGACCATAGCCTTGTTTCTTGGTTTTATCGACCTCTTACCCGTCATTGGTACCATTGCCATACTGCTTCCCTGGGGCGGAATTGAGTTTTTTCTTGGTGATGTGAACAAAGGAATTTTCTTGATTATTGTTGGATTGGCATTCTTTTTGCTCCGCAAGGTGGTTGAACCAAAGGTGATGGGCGATCAAACAGGATTGCATCCTCTGCTAGCCCTCTCAAGCACGTATGTGGGTCTGCAATTCTCTGGAGTATGGGGTGCAGTGCTTGGCCCTGTGATTTTGGTTCTGTTGATAAGTCTGACAAAGTCAGGTCTCTTTGTTAACACTGCCTCAGACTTGCGCGGGGCCTACCAGCATTTATCTCGGCCCTTTCGTCAGGAAGAGTGAGGCTTGATCGCAAGAAAACCCAGAGCTGTTTTTGAACCTGTTCTTTGCCACCGGGTAAGGAAACAAGGTGTTCTGTAGCATTCCGTTAGGTCAGTGAAGGAATGTTCTAGAACACCTTTTTCTGTTGGAGAGGAGTCATTTACGATGAATCAGTCGTTATTTCGTACATTTGCCAAGTATGTTAGTTTGAATATCCTTGGGATGATCGGTCTATCCTGCTATATTTTGGCGGATACCTTTTTTATTGCCCAAAAACTTGGCGCAGACGGCCTTGCGGCCTTGAACTTATCCATTCCAATCTACAGCCTGATCCATGGCCTTGGGCTCATGATTGCCATTGGAGGTGCCACTAGGTTTAGTATCCTCCGGTCCCAAGAGGAGGAACAAGGGGCCCAAGCAGTCGCTTCTACCTCTTTGCGGATGGGCTTAGGGATCGGTTTTCTATGTATGATTCTAGGTCTCTTTTATTCAGCTCCCCTGGCCAGGACTCTAGGGGCTGATTTCCGCATCCTTCCGTTGACTAAGACCTATCTGGCTACAATCTTACTCTTTGCACCCTTCTTCATCGTCAACAACGTGGCCTTAGCTTTTGTCCGCAATGACCATGAGCCTAGACTGGCTATGCAAGCTATGCTCGTGGGAAGTTTTTCTAATATCATCTTGGATTACATATTCATGTATCCTCTGGAAATGGGCATGTTCGGTGCAACTCTGGCCACTTGTTTGGCACCTATCATTAGCCTTGGGGTGATGGTGCCGCACTTCAGGCGGCATGGGGAGAAACTTGTCATGTTCCAGGCCAAGTTCGTGGGGAGTTTGCTTCCGGATCTTTTCGCCTTGGGATCATCCGCGCTTATTGTGGAGCTTTCGTCGGCGGTGGTTCTCATCACGTTCAATTTGATCATCCTCCGTATGCAGGGTAATACTGGGGTTGCAGCCTACGGAATTGTTGCTAACTTGGGTCTAGTTGCAGTTTCTATCTTTACCGGTCTAGCCCAGGGAGCCCAGCCTCTGGTGAGTCGACTCCATGGAGTGAAGAGCGTTAAGTTACCAGAAAAAGTGCGAGGCTACGCCCTGATGACTTCACTCATCATCGCATCTTTACTGTATTTGGGCATATTGATCTACTCCGATGGCATCGTCGCTCTGTTCAATCGTGAAGGGGATCCCCAGATAGCCAGCCTGGCAGTGCATGGATTGAAAGTCTACTTCTTGGGTTTTTTCTTTCTGGGCGTCAATGTTGTACAGGCAACGTATTGGAGTGCTACAGAGAAGCCACGCAAGGGGTTTCTCCTCTCCATGGCTCGGGGAGTTGTCATCATTATCCCCTTCGTGTTCGTTCTAAGCTGGATCTGGGGTATGACTGGAGTATGGTTAGCTTTCGTGCTCACAGAGTTTGTCGTTGCGGCCTGGATCGTGGGCGAAAGTCACATG
>JAAYOK010000299.1 GCA_012520355.1 Bacillota bacterium
CCTGAATTTCTTGGGAGCTCCCCTTTTGAATGTGGTGTTTCCCTATTTCGGTAAGGAAGTCTTACTGCTTGAAGCCCAGCAATACGGGACCATCCAGGCCATGCTTCCCGTAGGTTTTTTGCTTGGTACTGTCTTGGTGGGATCATTGACCAAGAAATTCCGTAAAGAAGCCTTATTGACTTCAGGTATTACATCTCAAGGTCTTGTAGTGGGACTGTTAGGCTTTTTTGCCCTCCCAGCGGTCTATGGGAATGTGAGTCTGGCCAGCACCTTGATGGCGCTCTCCAGCTCCCTTCTCTTGATTGGGGTCATGAACACCCTGGTGAATGTGCCCTTTCAAGTGATGCTCCAAGAGACAGTACCTGATGGCTACCGGGGGCGAGTGTATGGACTGATTGATAGTATCGGTCAGATGTTAGTACCCCTTTCCATGGCCTTTTCTGGCGTTTTGGTCGATAGCTTCTCCACAGCGAGTTTGTTCATCTTTAGTGGCTTGATTACCGCCGCTTTAGGATTGAGCATGGCCTCATCGGCCAAAATCAAACTACTTTATGTCCATGAAGAAGCGGCCTAAAGGTAGGGCCAAATTTCAAGGAGAAAGAGGAGGGAGAACCATGCTTCTACATGTGAAGACGACCCAGGAACAACAGTTCATTGATCTCACGGGGGAGATCCAAACATTGCTCCAAGCAGAAAGTGTACAAGATGGCTTCGCCGTGGTCTATGTGCCCCACACCACCGCCGGCGTAACCATCAACGAAAATGGCGATCCTGATGTGGTGAGGGATATTCTCCATAGTCTAAATCAGGTCTTTCCCGTGAAGGGAGACTATCATCACTATGAGGGTAACTCCCATGCACATATCAAGGCCTCTCTCATGGGCTCGTCTTGTACCATACCCATTGCAGAGGGGAAATTACTTTTGGGTACCTGGCAAAGTGTCTATTTTTGCGAGTTCGATGGACCGAGGCAGCGTAAGGTACATGTGAACTTCATGAGGGGATGACAGGGTATGATCCAAGTGGAAGGATTAACAAAAGTCTATCCAGGTCGCAAAGGAAAAGTCCCGGTAAAGGCCGTTGATGGCATCAGTTTCAGCGTTGGGGAAGGTGAACTACTGGGCTTTTTGGGGCCCAATGGAGCCGGGAAGACCACGACTATCAAGATGCTCTGCGGTTTGATCAGGCCGAACTCTGGTCGTATCCAAATCGGAGGTATGGACCTAATCCAGCATAGGATTCCCGCTTTAGGTGAGGTTAGTGCTGTCTTAGAAGGGAATCGGAACATGTACTGGCGCCTTACGGCCCAGGAAAACTTAGAGTTCTTTGCAGCTCTGCGAGGCTTAAATCCAGCCCATCTTCGCGCTGATATTCAGCACTATCTAGAGTTTTTCAATCTTGGGGATAAAAGGGATGTAGAGGCGCGCAAATTGTCCCGAGGGATGCAGCAGAAGTTGGCGATTGCCGTGGCGTTGATCTCTCAAAGTAAGGTGATTTTACTCGATGAACCGACCCTAGGCCTTGATGTCCAGGCATCCTATGAAATTCGCCAGCTGTTGAAGGAAATCGTGAAGAAACAGGGAAGGACGGTCATCCTCACCACCCATGATATGAATGTGGTCCAAGATACCTGTGGGCGAGTGATTATCGTCAATGAAGGGCGGATCGTGGCCAATGATAGTGTCCATAATCTCCTAGATTTGTTTCGAGTCAAAGTCTATACCATCACAATTCAAGGTGAGTTAACCTCTGACCAGAGGAGCGCTCTTCTTGCCATGGAGGAGGCCGTTATTACAGAAGACTCACCCTTCCGTACCTCGATCTGTGTGCGTTTGGAGGAGTCACAAGTCCTCTATGATGTCCTTCGGGTTCTGGAGTCCAATCATTCGCCCTTGGAGTCGATTGATCAAGAACAAAACAATTTCGAGCGTGTCTTTTTGGAGATTGTGGAAGGAGGGGTCCAGGGTGCCTAAGAAAGTTCTCTTGTTGCAGGCATTTTTCAAGAAGGAATTTATTCTTTTCAGGCGCTACTTTCTCAATAGTCTGGGCGGTATGCTCACCCTCTATATCATTTTCCTCCTCGTTATGGGCGGCTTTCAAGGGGTGAGCGCCTTAACCGGTGTGGGCGGCAACACGGTGGAAGGATTAGTCGTAGGCTATGTACTCTGGCTTTTTATGCTGTCTACTTACCAGGACGTATCCCATACCGTGCGCAGAGAAGCCCAAGAGGGGACCTTAGAACAGCTCTACATGTCAGCCCATGGTTTTGGCTGGGTGATGGGTGCCAAAGTTGTGGCAGGTTTTTTTACCAACCTCATTGTGGTATCGGTTTTACTCATGGCGGCTCTTTTGACCACAGGAGTCAGGTTGAATTTGGACCTTATGTCTCTCCTGCCCTTACTCATAGGCACCTTGCTCGGTAGTGTGGGTATCGGCTTCGCCATAGGCGGTATCACTTTAATTCTCAAACGAATTGATAGTTACACCCAAATGGTCCAATTTCTCCTCATTGCTCTGGTCGCAGCCCCCGCGGGGCGTGTGCTCTGGATGCGTCTCTTGCCCTGTAGTTATGGTTCGGTTTTGATCGCGCAGGTGATGGTGGGCAAGGAAAATCTAGTGGACCTTGGACTTGGGAATGTAGCCACCATGTTCCTAGTGGGGATTGTCCATCTCTTCCTTGGCTATGGAATTTACAAGGCATGTGAAAGAAAAGCCATGCTCGCGGGGATGCTTGGGCATTATTAAGGTAAGCGCCGATCGAGTCTAACCGGCCGGTTTTATGTCTTTGGCGCTTTCTTGGTCTTCGAGGTTGAGGATGCTCCGCTGCCATCCCTTGCGCTTAAAGATCCAATACCCATAAAGACAAACGATGAGGTTACTAAAGCTCATGGAAAACCAGATGCCGGTGGAACCCCAAGAGGTTAGATGCTTGAAAAACAGGATCATGGGGAGCCTTACAAACCACAAGCGACCGATTTCCATATTCATGGAATACTTCGTATTGCCTGTTCCTTGGAATAAGCCAATAAAGACACTAAATATGCCCATGAGTGGCATAGATAGGGATACGTAGAAGAGGTAGGTCAGGGAGAGCTCAATGACGGAGAGATCATCCCGAGACTGCATGAAAAAATGGATGATGGGCACATCGAAAATGAGGAGAACAGCCGCCCCCAAAACCCCGATCACCATGGTGAGGAGGAGTGCCTTGGAGAAAGACTCTTTGACGCGTTCCATTTGGCGTGCTCCGACATTTTGCCCCACCACCGTCGTTAAGGCTTGGCCGATACCCATGGCTGGTTGCATCACCAGTGATGTAATTCGGTTTACCATGGCGTAGGCCGCGAGGGTGGCTGTGCCGTAGGATGCAATAAAACTGTTCAGTACAATAAACCCCAAGGATGCCCCGGATTGCCCAATGGAGGAAGGCAAGCCCACAGCAACAATCTCTTTTATAATCCCTCGATCAAAACGAAAACCCTGGAAGCGAGGAACGAGCTTGTTCCGCTTGCTAAACAAGAGGAAAACCCCAACTACAGCCAGAAGGGCTCGGGAAAGAAGTGTGGCCCAGGCGGCTCCCGCGATACCCCAATTGAAGGTGAAAATGAAGATGGGATCCAAAATCACGTTTAAAATAGCTGAAATGCCACTTAAGATCATAGGTGTAATGGTGTCACCTTGGGCATGCATGATGGAACTAATGTTGAAATAGAGAAAAAGGAAGGGGAGATCTAAGAAGGTAATTCGGAGATAGGTGTTCCCCAGGGAGGCCATCTCTCCTGTACCGCCCATGAGGCGAATGATGATGGGGCTCAGGCCATACCCTAGAAGCGTAAAGGCCAGGGCACTTAGGAGCGTAATCACCATCAACTGCGCGGTATAATCTTGGGCGCGCTTATAATCCCCATTGCCTACCAGTTGTGACAAGAGGGATGTACCTGCGATGGCTAGACCTGTACCGATGGAGATAAACAGGAAGTTCACAGGCCAAACGAAGGCGGTGGCGGCAAAATGGACGGAAGAGATTTTGCTGACCCAAATTCCATCAACTAGATTGTACAGAGTCTGAATAAGACTATTGATGATGATCGGTGCAGAGAGAGTGATCAATACTCTGTAGATGTTACCCGAGAGGATCAGTTGCGATTTCGTTGACTTTTCCACATGCATCCACCCTATCAATGTTCTCTGATATATGGATACATTATATCACGACTACCAAGCAGACGCTTGGTTTCTTTTTGTCTAAGTAGCGGGCTGAGGCAAGAAGAGTCTGGCCAGAATGTACTGGAGTAAAGTGAGGAGGAGGGCAAAACCCACCAGGGTCCCGAAGGTAAGGCGCAAAAGTCCGGTGAGGCTCACGATATAGGCAAAGAGGGAGACGAGCAGTCCTTGGACGCAAGCGGTTAGAAGGCGTGGCCAGGAATTTTTCAGGCCCAAGCCCCCTAGGTAGAGACTGAGTAAAGTAAGTGGGATCGCCAAAAGAAGCACTTTCCACCAAGAGTTGCTATCAAAAAGAGTGAGGGTTAAAAGTGCTGCCAAGGCGATACTGGCAAAGGTGCCAAGGAAGTGTGATTGGTTCTCCACGGGCTTTACCTCCTGGTCTAGTTTGTGCAGAATTTTGCTGAAAATACGGGTTGACAAAAGCAAATCTGGCGTTGTATTATATTAGTGTACTAGGTGCCTAGTGCACTAAGACGGAAGGGGGTGGCCTGAACTTGAAGATTGATTTCACGACTTCAACACCAATATATTTACAGATCATAGAAGAATTTAAACGTCAAATTGTCACCGGTCTGTTAAAGCCGGGAGATAAAGTTCCATCACAGCGAGACTTGGCGGCCCAGATCAAGGTGAACGCCAACACAGTTCAAAGAGCGTATCGAGAAATGGAAATTCTAGGCCTCGTGGAAACCCTGAGGGGGCAAGGCACCTTTGTGTGCCAGAATGATCAGATTGTGGAGGAGACGAAAAGCGAAATGCTAACGAATCTTGTGGATGATTTTGTCCGTTCTGTCCAGGCACTCGGCCTTTCGCAAGAGGCCATACTGGAGGTTTTGAAGCGTCGATTTGCTGACTTGGAGAAGAGAGATGAGGTGAAGGACCAATGAATGAAAAACAGCCTGCCTTGGTAGTGACGGGACTTAGGAAGAAGTATCCCAAGATTGAAGCTCTTAAGGGCGTCGATTTAGCCTTGCCCCAGGGGGAGATTTGGGGACTCTTAGGACCGAATGGAAGTGGGAAATCAACTCTGCTGAAGTGTGTTGTGGGCTTGGTGAATCCAGATGGGGGCGAGATCCAAGTCATGGGACAGCCTCCTTCTCGCCGGACTAAAGCCCAGATTGCCTTCGTACCGGAGGTGGAGAATCTCTATCGCTGGATGACGATTCGGCAGGCCATCGACTTTACAGCTTCCTTTTACGATGATTGGCAAGAAGAACGAGTGGAGGAGCTTTTGAGCTTTATGCGACTAGATCCCGCCAAGAAGGTGAGCTCTTTATCCAAGGGCATGCGAGCACGCCTCAAATTGATTTTGGCCTTGGCACGGAGGGCACCTTTGATTCTACTCGATGAGCCTTTCAGCGGCATTGATCCCGCTTCTCGTGACCGAATAGTCGAGGGCATTGTGCGTCAGTTCAAGAGCGAGGAGCAAACGATGATCATTTCCACCCATGCGGTGGGAGATACAGAACAGCTCTTTGATGGTGTAGTCTTCCTTGATGAGGGAACCATCAACCTCAAAGGTAATGCAGAAGACCTACGGACCCAATACGGGAGATCCATCAATGATCTGTTTAAGGAGGTATTTGTCTGATGAAAAGGTTTCTACGGCTCTGGCAAAAAGATCTACAGGCGAGTCTTTTGCCCATGGGTTTCCTGTCAGGGATCATCCTGATTCTATTCGCCATCACCCGCTGGAGAATTGAGGCCGGTGCGTGGCCCATGGAGGCCTCCTTTGCTGCCATCTCCATCCCCCTCATCTTTTTGCCCCTCTGGCTCTTATGGCAGAGCTTTCAAGTTCTCCGCTCTGAATGGCGTGAAGACACGGTCTATACCATATTAGTCTTGCCAGTTCCAGGTTGGAGCGTGATGGTAGCCAAACTGCTTACCATCTGGGTCGAGTATACCGCTCTCCTGGCTGTTATCATTGGAGGAACACTGGTCTTCTTTACGCCCATAGTGCGGGAAGGTATGCAGTTTCTGCCCAGTATGTCCTGGGCTGTGCGGAACGGAATTCTACTTTACCTCGGTACCCTGGCCATACTGGCCTCGGTGGTCATCTTTGTCCAATTAGCTTTTGTGGTAAGCAAGATGGTGGGTAAACTCCAAGGTCTAGTTGCCCTTTGGACCCTAGTCTTAAGTGGTTGGATCGTGGAGCGGCTCGGGGGATTGCTGGAACCACTTTTCCGCTGGTTGCCAAGTATACCTTTGCACAGACTCTTTCGTTTGGAAGAGTTGGAGCGGGGAGTTGTGGCCGAATGGAATTTGGCCCCGGATGTTGGACGATGGCTTGGGGTCTTGGGGATCTTGGTTCTCACAAGCTACCTGTTTGAACACTATGTGGAAGTTAACGGATAGGGGGGAGTAGAATGAAAATACGTCGCATAACACTGGTTATACTATTGCTCCTCAGCGCACTTTTTGTTGCCGATATCCGCTATTTTGGAGGACGCAGTTCTACCAAGCAGCCTTCCATCCATTTCGATGTCAGTTCTAGAATGAGGGAGTGGGCTGTGGAGAGAAATGAGAGCTTTGTCCATTCCCAGGCCGACATAACATCCCTGGCCCTTTATGGACAACACGGCATGATCGAGCTTCGCAACGGCGACACGGATCAGATCGTGGTGCAGGCCACCATCGGGGCCGATGACGAGGAAATCTTGGAACAGTTTGAGGTTAAAGAGACTCGTTTGGGCTCAGAGCTTCGCTATGAACTATCAGAAGAAAAAACCCAGGGGTTACCAGAGGTGGCACTGAGCCTGATCGTCGAGGTCCCTGCTGGAATGGAGGTCCATATTCAGCAGAACTTTGGTCGAGTACGAGTCCATGGTTTCAGAGGTTTTCTCAGTCTGCAAGCGAACTTTTCCGAGGTCATGGTGGGGGATCTCCAAGGAACCGCAGACATTCAAAGCAGTTTTAGTGTCCTAGATCTACGGAAAATCGCTGGGCCCCTGACACTGAATGACTCCTTCTCCACGGCGAAGATCGAGCTTGTGGCGGTGGATGGAGGCTATGATTTTGATCTTAACGTCAATAATGGTACCCTGAAAAACAATGCCGGTTTACAGCTTGATGTTGCAGACAATAGCATGACCGGGAGGGGCCAGTGGGGAGAGGGTCTGCATCCCATCGTGATTCGTTCGAGCTTTGGCTCCGTGACCTTGCATCTAAATGAAAAATAGGCCCTGGACGATGGGTGGAATAGTATGGTAAGGAAGGAAACGAGGAACGCGGAGAGCGTTCCTCGTTTAAATTAGCGAGTAATTACTTGATAAACCCGAGGTCAATCAGCTTTTGCCTTGCTACTTCCAGATCTTCTGGAGCAACCATGATCACAGGACCTGTGCAGCCCATACCTGCTTCAGCGTAGATGTTCTCTTTCCAGAGCGCCTCGGCAGCATCTTCAATTTCTAGAACGTCGATGCCAGTGATTTCCTGATCCACAGGTTTTGCCGGTGGCTTCTGGACTCCAGATTCTGCGGCCACTTTAATCAGTTTGGCAGCCTGGAGTTCGCTTTCCACGATTTGTGGTAACTTCGCTTTGGCCATATCGGCGGCGTACTCAACGGCACCTGCAATTACAGGGGCGCCAGAAGCACGGGAGACAATATTGACAATTTGCTTGTAACCCTCGCCTACGCCTGGTCCATAACCGTAGCCTACGCTCTCAATACTACCACCGGTGGAGAAGGCGGAGAGCATCTTGACTAAGATATTTCCGGTCAAAGAGTCGGTAACCAGCACATCACAGGAACCTGTTAAGGCGTCGTTACCCCGCATCACTGCTTGCCCGTCTGAACGCCCGGAGGTAGCCCAGTTGATCACATAGCCTTCTTTTTCTAGATCCCGGAGTGAACGCTCTGTGGTCAGTGCACCGTCTACGTTGAGGATACCAACTTCAGGGTTCTCGATTCCCAAACCTTTAGCCACGGCCACACCGAGGATGGCGTTCTTGTACATAGCTTCGGTACGGTTACCAGCAGACATACCTGTGGTGGATGCGATAAGCATCTCACGGCCTGTGGCAGGGGCAATCACACGACCAATGGTTGTAACTCCAAGGGGGAAGTTGTAGTGCATGGTCACACAGGCATCAATCTCTCCTGTCTGCAAGAGACGCTCCATGGTAGAGCGCTGCTCTTCTTCCGTATTTGCTTCATAGACGGGTAAGGATGTGCTACCCTTAGGTCCGATGGCTACAACCCTAATACTCTTGTGTTTACGCTGGGCGAGTTCCGCTCCGCGTACCACTTCTTCTACACCATGCTCACTGCCAAGGAGCGTAACACCAACTGTGACCATCTCTTCGGCAGGAACGGTTGTGGCTGCCGCTTTACCTGGGTTCCGTTCGATGATGAAGGAGACTCCATCGAAGAGGTTGGTCAAGCGGGCCAAGAAAAGACTACCCTTACCAACAATCATGACTCGGTTTAGCGTGCCATCCATGAGACCCTCACGGGCAAATCCGATATAGGGCACACCAGAGGGAATATGTCCCTGTGTGGGAGCCCAACCAGGCATACCATGTTTTTCCACAAAGGTGTTAATCTCTGTCCGCTCGATGGCTCCTTGTTTCACGCCGAGGGCGGCAATCATCTTGAAGTTGGCTTCAGGTACATTACCGGCGCCAGCTGGAACAGTGATTTCTGGGTTTTGCATTTCCACACTGTACTTATCGACATCGGTAATAGAGAGCCCGACTTCATCCAAAGGAGTGGTGACTAGGGCAGTGGTAACGGCCTGGGGTGAGGAACCGGTACCAACTCTGTGACGACCAATAGCATCTGTGCGAATCATGGGGCTTACACCATCATCGGCACCGATGAGAAGAGCAAAACCACCCATGCAATCTTCTAGGACAGGTACGTCTTTTTTCACATGGTCTCTCGAGTTCATACCAAGCTTGGCTGTGGCTCCACCGGCTACAACGACTACGTTTTTGTAGATGCCGGATTTAACCAAACCGGTAGCTTTGACAATACCATGGGCAGGACCAGCACAGAAGGAGCGGGTATCGGAGCCAGTGGCATTGACGCAACCGGATTTTTCGGCCACGGCCTTGGCAAAGTTTCCTCCACCACGTTGGTTCATATCACCGGCAGCTTCTTCGGAGGTTTCAATTACATAATCCACCAGGGCGGGGTCAATGTTATTGTTCCACAATAGATGCCTCAGGCTGAGGACGCCACCAGCTTTGCCTGCTAGGTTTTCGAACATGACATCAGCACTTAGGTTAATGTCAGACTCATGGGCTCTCTTCACACAACCAACGACTTTTCCCTCAAACTCCAAGGGAACTGCAATGTTCTTAGCGAGTAGAGCATCAATATCTTCTTGCGTGTGAGTCTTAGCTAAGACTGCAAAATCGGCCTCAGTAAAGAGTGGATGTTCTTGGAGGCGTGCAGTGACTTCTTTGGCAAAGCCATCTTCGAGGACAACTAACTCAAAGGAGTCGACGAGTTTCATCATGGCAATGAACTCATCCATGGGGAAGATCTCACCAAATTTGCCTTTTCTCTTGGCCTCGACAGGATGCTCGTACCAGGGTTGGGGGATTTGGCTGAGTTCATCTGGCTTCATATTGCCAATATAGACCTGGTTGGGGGGATAGGCTACGACACTCTCAAAGGGACGAAGTCCATTTTTGACTTGGTCAAACAAGGGAGAGTCCGGATTTTTAGCCCGTTCCATCGTTAAGGTAGTTCCGTGCGAGAGTACCATATCCGATGCATGGAACAGACAATAACTTGCTGCTTTAACAACTGGATTGGTCAATAAACACACCTCCACATAGATAAAGGGTCCCTACCCTTGCTGATTGCGTTACAATCGGCTTGGAGTATGACGTTGTCAACTCCACTGGGCGTGGGACCCTTTTCGTTGCTTTAGGACTTAGTCCTCAAAAACAGTCTGTTCAGAAACGGGTGTTGCCAGGGCTTTCAGTGCCTTTTCAACGAGCTTCTTGCGCAGACTAAACTCTTCTTGTTCCGAAAGCTTTGGATTCCCTAATGGATGGGGAATCGCTACTGCTGGAACGATTCGGTTGGCTCCCACAGTTAAGGAGATGGGCGTCACTGTACAGACGTGTACCACAGCGATTCCTGCCCGTTCAATTTCTTTTACCATCGTTGCGCCGCAACGAGTACAGGTGCCTCAGGTACTGGTGAGGATGACTGCTTGAACACCCTCGTTCACCAACTCCTGGGCAATTTCTGAGGCAAACTTCACAGCGTTTGCTACAGATGTACCGTTACCAACGGTGGCATAGAAGTAGTCGAAGAGCTTACCGATTTTGCCTTCCTTTTCCAAAGCGCGCATGGCATCCACCGGTGTAACCCGATTGGGAACATCGTTGGCATAGACTGGGTCATATCCGCCATGAGCGGTTTGCCATTCTCCCTTAGCAAGGCTATCTAAACCCGCAATGGAGTATTTGCCATAACGAGAAGCACTGGAAGCTTCAATACGGTCAGGGTTACCCATCGGAACGGTTCCGCCACTGGTGACCAAGGCCACGGTCACATTACTGAAATCAGTGATGGCAGCTGCTGGCTCCACCCGATCGAAACTGGGGATGGGATACTCGGTTTCAAATTCTTCCCCGGCAAGTTTCTTGAGGAGCATATCAACTGCACGCTCAGAACCTCTCTTTTCCACAAAGACGTTCTTACGGATGCCTCTGCTCATGTAGCCTTCTTCCGCAGGAGTACCCATGGGTTCACCATTTACAATTTTGCCCGCTAGCTTAGCAATCGCGGGTAGTGCAGTACGCATACCAGCTGCAGAGTTTGTCGTTTCAACGATATAGAGGTATTGGCGATAGCTTTCTACCCCGGGATTCTCTATATACATGCCTGAAACGGCTGGAATACCCATATCATGAGCGATTTTTCCCACGGTTCCGCAAGCCATACCATAACGTCCTGCGTTAAAGGCAGGGCCGGCAATGACTAAATCAGGATTGAAATCCTTGATCATTTGGCCGACTGTGGCGCTTGCTTCTTCCAAGTTTTCGTTGAAGTAACTGTCACCACAGATAATCGTACCCACAATGGTGCAATTCTTCGGAAGAAGGTTGGATAATCCTACGCCTGGACCAATCGGTTTATCGTGGCTTTGGGGCTCAATATGGGCCATTTCTTCTCCGCCAATTTGGCCGAAAAACTGATTGATATAGAGAACGATGCGTTTCTCTTCCATACACTTACCCCCCATTCTGTGTACGATAGGTGGTGACTTCCTTGATGATGTCATCTACATCCAGGACCATTTCCATCATACTGATCTTGTCTTCCCATACATC
>JAAYOK010000300.1 GCA_012520355.1 Bacillota bacterium
CTTAGGCCTTGTGGCTTGATGTTTTGCGATCCTCTCTGCCATCTCTTCATCCTTGTTTTGGGCCGTAGCAATATAAATTGTAGATTTTCCTAGTTGTTCAGCTAGTTCCTGAGCAAAACTACTTTTTCCACTGCGAGCTCCCCCGAAAACTGCAATTATACCCCTAGACATGATCTCCCTCCATTTTGAGTTGTCCTGGAACTCTTGCTTCCGAAAATGTTGCCATTTCCTTTAGAACGAGGATAGACGCTTTTACTAAATGCATCATCAAAACTGCACCTGTACCTTCACCTACACGCATATTAAGCCAGATCATGGGTTCTAGATCCATAGCATTAAGCACCTGTTGATGCCCTGGTTCTGCCGAGGCATGGGAAGCCAGCATAAAATTTTTGCTGGCAGGAGCCAGTTTATAGGCAACCAAAGCTGCCGCACTAGAAATAAACCCGTCTATGACAATTGGTAATCGCAATGATGCAGCACCTAGAATCAATCCTGCTAAGCCAGCAATTTCCAGTCCTCCCACCTTCGCTAACGTTCCTAAGGGATCGTTCCTATCAGGCTGGTTGAGGACGATCCCTCTTTTAATTGCATCAATCTTTCGTTCAACCCCTTGGGTGTCAAGACCTGTTCCAGCACCCACCACATCCTCCACAGGTAGTTGAGCTAAAACCGAGGTCAAGGCACTACTGGCTGTGGTATTACCGATTCCCATTTCACCCGTTGCCAAAAGCTGCACTCCTTGGTTTTGTGCCAAATGAGCCATAGAGATACCAGTTTCAAGTGCCTGAATGGCCTCTTCAGACGTCATTGCTGGACCCAAACAAAAATTATCAGTACCAGCTTTTACTTTTTTCTGAATTAGTTCAGGGTGGTTAATGGTTTCTTTCACCCCGATATCGACTAACTGAATCTGGGATTTAGCCTGGCGAGCAAATACATTGACTGCAGCCCCTCCATTAAGAAAGTTGAGAACCATGGCTGCTGTTACATCTTGAGGAAAAGCACTCACGCCTTCTTCCACAACTCCGTGGTCAGCGGCAAACAATACAACCCGAGCCACATCAACCGTAGGAAAGGTCTGTCCGGTGATGCCTGCGAGCTGCACTGCGATCTCTTCGAGTTTACCAAGACTTCCGGGAGGCTTGGTAAGTCCATCTAGACGAAGTTGTGTTTGTTGCATAGCATACTCATTGAGACCGGGTATGGCGGCGATTGTTTCTTTCAAAAGTTTCATGTCCAATACTCCTCTTATTGTAAATATTGAGCTATTTGGAGAAAAGAAGCTAGAGCCTGTGGGTTAGAGAAGAAGTGCCAATGTAGGTGGGACGCTACTAGATTTTTGGTCATAAATCCAGTTAAACTCAAAGCTTCTCCCTTTGCGAGAAGGTTTCCAAAGACCCCTTTCCAAGTGTCTTCAGATAGGGAGGTGTAATGGAACTCATGCCCCCTTAGCTCTGTACCTGCTGATCCCAAAATCGTATCTTTATGTATAAAGGCTTGCCGATATCCCATGGCCGCCAAACTTTGTGTTACGCGCACCTTACCTAAATACAAAAAAGACCGCCTCCCCTTTGAGACAGTCTTTGGAATAACGTCAAATGGCCAGTACGATTTCCATGCCACGACAAAAATACTAATTCCATGCACCCTCTAAGGACGGAGGTTACAAGGTACACAATTATGGCAGGTATTCTGGCTTCCAGCGTGGTAAATGTATTCCCCTTCCCACCTAATGGCAGTGGAGAGATACCCACAGCATGCTGGTTACAGCTACGCCTATAGCAACGGACTTTCACCGTTTTCCCTGATGAATTTCCCTCAGAATATTAAGGAAACATTCAAACCATGATTGGAGCCTTATGTACTTGTTACGAGTAGAGAATATCATAGTATTATGGGGTTGTCAAAACAATCCATTGATGAACTTCCCGATTTCACCCCATAACGAACAATCAGCTGGATAGCATTTTACCACAGGGCAGCTGATAAATAAGGAGCTATGGCCCTGCCCGGTGTCCTTTGAACCTCTGCAGCGTTCCGATGTAGATCCGCGATCGCGGTTGCACTCTCCTGTTTGAGTTTCTCTTTTAGCATCCTTGAAAGTTCAAAATCTCATTCATATGTTTCTGCGATTGATCAACATCTAGACTTAGATCTGACCGGCGCAACTCCCCCAACTGCCCACGTACTGCCAAACGGTTTAGCCGAATCGACGGAACGTTCTTTCAAGCTTTGGGCGATGAACGGTTGCCCCAGGGTTTCATCTAACAACGAGTCGGCTCGCCCATCCTTAGAAGCCAATATTCGAAAGCTCCCGTACAATTTCCTCCAGTTCCTGGAGAAATACTGAATCTGCTAAACGTTCTTCCTTACCCCGTTCCACAGCCCCGCCGAGTCGGAGAATAATGGACGCTAACTGCTCGAGGGAACCCATCACCTTGGCCTCTTCCATTGTGGTACGCATACCGACGAGGCATACCGCATCAATCTCATTCCAACCTGGCACCTGATCCGTTTGAAGAACGATACGGACATGTCGTGCAGGTATGTCAACATTGATATTGTCGATGGAGAAGATGCGGGATTTCTCTGGAGCGGCTTGGGCCTTACCCTCCCAGACTACATAAGCCTTTCCGGTTTCACCCATAATTTCGACCTTGACAATTGCCCCTGGATTATAGGTTTCATACACATCGATGCGCTTCACATACACGGCCTCGTCGTAGAAAAGCTCAGCCCATTCTTCCCCTCCATCGCTACTGCTTGCTACCCAAGCTGTATCGTAGTCGCCATACTTGGGATACACATCGGGTCGACCAGTCATATGCTCTGGAGTCCACCGGTCCTCTCGGTATTGACTACTGGCCTTAGCTCCACTTGCCCACTGAACAACCATGTCTGAGTCAGCCTGAGCTTGGGACCAAGGCGAGTTGTAGCTACCAGTAATACTCACCGCGTCAATCTCGTTCCAACCAGCAACGGTATCTGTATCCAACGTAATTCGTACGCCTTTGCAGGGTATTGTAACGCTGGAATTTGTGACACTGAATACCTTTGCGGCGGCTTCAGCCGGCCCCCCTTCACCTTCCCAGATGGGGTGGCTACCTCCTGTTGGGTCCACGAGTTCCACTTTTACAATGGCCCCTGGATTAAAGGTTTCGTAAATCTCCACACGTTCTACATAAACGGCCTCCAAAAATCCAAGTTCTACCCATTGCAACCCATTGTTCATCGAACCAGGTGCCCAAGCCTGCCCATTGTCCCCATAATAGGGGTAGACATTGGGTTGACCCACCAACTGTTGCGCTGACCAGCTTCCGCTGCCATATTCACTGCTTGCAGAGGCTGTGACGGCCCACTGCGTGAAAGACTGCCCCTGCGCCTCACAGACATTAGCAAACAAGACCAAGACAGTCAGAAGCGAAAACATCCACCAATTTCTTCTCATGATCCTTCCTCCCCCTTCTTATTTAAACAGAAGATGATTGCATCGTTCACAGCGGTCGTTACGAATCGAATTCCTCAGGCGACAGATATTACAGTAGATATACGTATCCTTAGATTTGTCAAATTTCTCATAGCTCTCCAGTGCGGGATGATAGCGAACACGATCTCCAACATCTAAATAGTCATACATATCTCCTTGGCGTTCGACGATCCTCTTTTTCTTGCCAGCCTCGGTTCGAATCACCACGATGTATTCCGTATAGGATTGGCTGGTGCCATCCTTGTCGTTTTTCCAGCGCTTCTTCTCCAGCTTCTTAATGACCACACCGTCCCAAGCTGGCTTTTTCGTGCCCGAGATACGCCACAGATTAATCACCAGCATGAGAAGACCCAAACCGCCACCTATCATTACCACTTCATTGAGGGGTACTTCATCGCTGACGAGGCCTGCAATGACAAACCCTACGGGAAATAGCAAAGTGAAAACCCAGGTCCAGCGTAGAGACGATCGTTTCATCTTCTTGATAACTTCCGCTACTTCAGGCGAACTGGGAACATCAGACCAGCCGACCAAGGGGCGTTTTTCCTCAAGCATACTCATAACATCCCTTTCTTTTACGTTCGTCTCATTTCTCGTCTCAGGAGAACAAGCAAGATCACCGACCCAACAATGGTGACAAGGTAAAAGAATACCCCCCCTACACCCAGTTCATCAAAGTCTACCAGATGGGTTGGTTTATTCACCCTAGGGAAGAATGCTAGATAACTAATGAGTTCCGTGCGCCGCTCTCCCTCCTTGAGGTTCGGCCAGGCTTCATCGCTTTTGTACGTAGAATGACCCTGATACTCTCTTCCCCCTACGGTGAAACGGTAGCCCTTGGCCACAGTTCGAGATTCGTTACTTGGAGCACGGCTTTCGTCTAGACGGTTGCTATAGCTGGTTAGTGTCCCGACTGTTGTCTCACCAAACAAGCCCAGCAAGAGAATACTCACACTGTTATACAAAGCATACAGCAGGCAAGCAACAATGATCAGCAAAATGATGGGATTGACTCGTCCAGTCTTCACCTAATCATTCCCCTTCACAAACCTTCAATTGTGGCCTTGACACCGGTTTCTCTCCAGAGCGTTTGGGCCACTTCCAGAATCTTCTGTTTGCTATCGATCCCATGCTCAAATTCGAACCATGTCGCTTGCCGCTTATTGCCAAAGGAAACACGCATCTTTTTCGGGTCAACCTCCATCGTTTTGAGTCGAATGCCCCACAGACCCCTCTGGCCCCATTCA
>JAAYOK010000048.1 GCA_012520355.1 Bacillota bacterium
AGTGAAAGTATGCTCGTTCCAAGACCATGCAGATGCCGAGCACCGTAGACGGCCAAAGCCAGGGTCATGAAAGCAGATGCCATGAGGAATAAGGTATAGGGCACAAACTGATAAGACATACCTCTCACTCCCAGATAAAACGCATACTGAGAAATTCTCCTTAAAATGGCAAATTCCCTTTGCTGTGACCCCTCTTATTTATCAAAACTCTTAACTCTTGCGACTGAATTTTTCGCCACACTTCGAACAGGTTATCGTGATCTTTCCTCGTCCTTTGGGTACACGAAGTCTTTGCTTGCATGCAGGACACTTAAAGTGCCTGTGCGTTTTTCGTTCCTGGAAAATCCGTTTCTGTACTCGAAACCAAGAATTGACCTTGCTCATACCCTGCACCAGGACATAGTTTTCTTTGCGCCGCTTGACCAGAGAGCGAGAAAGAGTACGATAAAAAGCCAGGATAACACCGGCATAGTAAGGCAGTTTTAACCAAGCCACGTTTAAGAGCCCAGATAAAAACAGTACCAGAAGGCTAGCAATCAGGATAAGTATGGTAAGCTGGTCTACGCCATTTCGTCCATACATAAATCGTTGCATTCCCATGATCATTCGAGCTTTAAAGTCTTCCCATTTCACAGTAATTCCTCCTACCTGCTCCGATCCTTCTGCAACAGGGCACGAATCCCTCCTAAAGCGCGGTAGACACAGAGCTACAACAGACAGGAATTTTACCAGCAGGATCGAAATCTATTCTAGGGCATTTTTGAGGGAGGTGATAGATCATGCTGTACATCTTTATGGGCCAGAGCTGCACAGGCAAGTCAACCGTGGTAGAAAAGCTCAAAGAGCAAATGGACGTTGAAGTCTTCTCTGGAAAAGACTACTTGCGCCTAGCTAAGAGCGAAAGCGCTGCCTGGAACCTCTTCTATGAGAAACTGTTAGAGGCTGCGTCAAGTGCGAATGCATCGCAAACACCGGTCGTATACGTAGTAACAGAAAAAGACTTGTTCGACAAAGTGTGTTCGTTGGAGAATGCGTACAAAGTCAAGTTTACAGCGTCACTGGACGTCATCAAGTCACGATTTGCCCAACGAATGGGAGGTCACCTGCCCCCGCCCGTGGAGAAGATGCTAGAAAGGCAACATGCCATATGGGACGCCATTGAAGGAGATCAGACAGTGGATACAACCGATACGGTAGACCCACTTGACATTGTTAAGTCTATTATGCAGGCATAGAAAAAGCCCTGGCCGCAAAGACCAGGGCTTCATCATCGAAAGGATTATCCTTCCATCTTGAAGTGCCCAACAAGTTCTTGGAGTCGAATTCCCATATTGGTTAAATTCTGAGCAGAACTGGCGACCTCTTCAATGGAAGCAGCTTCTTCCTCTGTAGCACTGGAAATCTCATGCCCTGCAGCATTGGTCTCTTGGATTCCTGCAGAGATGGCTTGCACTTGATCCACAATACCATCTACGGCTGCCAGGATTTCTCGCAGGATCTTGCCGCTGGCATCAACACTGGACAGTGCTTGATCTGCATGTTGCGCACTGTCTTCCATACCGCTCACGGTACCAGAAATGCGTTGCTGAATTTGGTTAATGAGTGAGGTAATCTCCGCAGTCGCTTCTGAGGACTCCTCAGCGAGTTTGCGTACCTCGTCGGCTACCACCGCAAAGCCGCGACCATGTTCGCCGGCCCTGGCTGCCTCAATGGCTGCATTGAGAGCCAACAGATTCGTTTGGTCGGCAATGGCGCTGATGGCATCCACAATCTTCCCGATCTCATCGGAGAGCGTGCCTAAATCGGCTACGTCATTACTCATTTTCTGCGTGTTCTCCCGCAAGGCATTCATCTGCCTGACAACGTTGATGACAGCTGCATCGCCTTCTGTCGCCTGATTGGAGATACCTTCCACAGTCTTGCTCATGTTCTGCGCATTGGTGTTCATCATATCGAGGGAGCTGGAGAACTCATTGGTCGTGCTGGCGACTTCTTCAATAGAGGCGCTGACTTGCTCAGCCGCAGCCGCCATCTCTTGACTCGTACGGGCCAATTCATTCGTGGTATTGGATACCGAGCCCATGGCTTCTCTTACACTAGCCACAGTGACATTAAGTGCTTTGGCCACTCTGCCAATCTCATCGTCCGTTGTGACCTTGGCCTCTTTGGTCAGATCACCCTCTGCGACGGCTTCAATTACGTTTTGAACCTCCTGCAGAGGACGGGCTAGACGTATCGAGATGAGGATAGCTACAATAACACCCACTGCTATCATGGCGAGGGAAATCAGGAACAGGAACACCCTGAGCTCTTCAATATGCGCAAGCTCGTCTCGCTCCATAGCTCCAATTCCGATGGTCCACCCTTTGGATTCAATTGGTGCTAAACCCATGATCCGTGTTTCTCCATCCTCGAGTGCATAGCCGATGACTGCAGTTTCACCTCGCACTGCACCCGAATCTTGAATCGCTTTTCCAGCGTTATAAAGGGGTGATTGCGGGTCAAACAGGTTGGCCTCTTGCAGTACTTTGTCTCGCTCAGGATATGCATACAAGGTCCCGGCCTGGTTAATTATGTACGCCCATCCGTTAGCACCAAAACCGAGGGGATCGGTAATGTTACTGAGCATCATGCCATCACCACGGGCAATCAATGCCCCGACTACTTGGCCGTTTTCCTTAATGGGTACTGCATACATGAGAACTAGACTGTTATTGACTCGGCTCACAATAAGATCGGATACTACGGACTTTCCGGCCAGAGCGTCAATCACATACGCACGGTCTGCCAGATTCGCCGTGGAACCGTCAGTATAACGGGCAAGCCCATTTCTATCCACTACACCTAGGGCCAAAAACTGCGTCAAGCGCGCCTCTTCAGACAGAATGGTAGACCTTTGCTGATCCCAGTTCATGCTTCGAATCTCTGGTCGTTCAGCCACAGTCTGCAAAACAGCCAACTGCAGTTCGAACCGACTCTCTAAGTATCGACTGCCTTCCTGGGCCATCAGCCTGAGAGCGTCTCGGATTTCATCCTTCACCGCTTCAGCACCGCGCTGGTAGGCAAAAATACCCAGGATAACGCACATAACAAGGAGCAGAACTCCGACGTAGAGCGACATCTTGGTTGCTATGCTTCTAAGCTTGAACACTAGAACTCCCCCTCTTATTGATCTGCGCTTTGTTCAGCGATCTCCTCCATCACCTCTGACGAGAACAACGCTCGTATGTCAAGAAGGATAAGCAGATAATCTTGCAGTTTGGCAATTCCGTAAATCATATCCACCTTGTCCGTTAGTCCTGTGGGGAACTCCACTGCTGAGCTTGGAACATGCACGACCGCATCGACGTCATCTACATTAATCCCAATAAAGGCGTTATCGATTTCCACTATGATGATTTTTGTGTCGGCTAAGTTTTCAGGTTCACGCCACCCAAATTGCTTTCGTAACGAAATAACCGGAATTACCTGATCACGCAGTTTAATGACTCCTGATAGAACGTCCGACATCTGCGGCAACTCTGTGGTCTTCGACCACTTTACGATTTCTTTCACAGATGAAATCTCAATTCCATACTTCTCTTCGGCTAAGGAAAAAACGACAACTTGTCCATCGACTTTTGTGTGCTCGCCACCTTGCTTCTGTTCGATTCCTGTCACCCCTTTTCCATATCTTGGGCTACCTACTCCCATTAACGGCACGAAAATCCCTTTTCTTTAGAAAAAACCCTTTGTTGTTACGACTTCCGGTGGGTATGTCCCAGCTCTCTTCCCCATTCGACAAAAAACTACATTCATGTTAATTATATCCATAAATGTTAAAAATGTCAATACACTTCGAAGAAGAGCTAATTGCGATGCAAGCATTTTTTTGTCACTGCCTACAGAAATCAGCCCTTCCTGATCCGTACAGAGTGGACTTTTTTCCCAAATTGGATGTTTTTAGCACAAGGAGAATTGAGATACTTGAATTTTGCGATCACTAAATACACTTGACCGCACATCTCGATTAAATCAAGAAATTCTATGCAGAAGTAACCATGCTCCGCATCAAGTCTGGTCTTTTCTGACGTATTCGCCCTACTGCCATGGCAAGCATAATGCAAAGTGCAAGGCCACAGCGAACTTCCATCTTTGTTTGTCCACGAATCGTGTGGTTCTCAAAACCGAAAAAACCATCCAATCTAGAATTCACCCGCTCAACAGAGGTTCTTTTGTCGTAGGCACGCTCCCAAGCATAACTTGAGCGGGAAAGCGGGGTGAAAATCCTGCGATCCTTTTTTAGTTTTATTCTAATTCCCGTAGCCACAGAGCAATGGTTGTGTCCTGTGCAGCTGATTCCGTACTGTCTCGCAGGACAACGATACTTTAGCGTCCCTCGGTCCTTTTCAAAACCAGCAAAGGCCATTTCTCTTTGCGTGCCGTCATTGGGACAGTAACAGTAAATAGTCCCTTTGTAGTCGTGAGCGACGTTTGTGTAGTTGCCTAGCAATTTCGTGGGATCTGGATCCTGCCAGCAGTTTCGAATATCAATTACCGGTTTAATCTCGTATTCATCCCACAACTTCACCATTAGCTTGCCATCATCATAGCCTCTATCCGCAGTGAATTCGCTACAACGCTCAATAAGAAGTGGGTGATCGCTTGCTAAATCGTCAATCATGCCGTGGGCTTGTTTAACCTCGGAATCCGATGCTTTGGTCAACCTAAAATGCACAGGGAGTTCGTAGTTGGAATCAACGATGAGATGTAGGCGGTATCCAAACCACGAGGTTACTTTTTCCCAGGGCGTACCATCTTGGCGAATTCCTTTGTAAACTTTTTTGCTCCAATTTGCATCCACATCACGACGTCCATCAGGCTCTTTATCACTTTTTCGATTAGCAAAACTCTGTATTGCTTTTCCATCAATAGCAAGTGCTTCGCCAAAGTCGGGAAGCAATTCCGTTAGCATTTTGACAAGCTCATCAAACATTTCATCAATAAAGTGGCTGTATTCTTCCATTAGTTTTTTCAGGAAACGAGAATAAACATAATTAGGTGGTACCGCTCGAATCCCTTTCCAGAGATCAAAGCCACATACTTGACGAAGCTGTGCATTCCTCTTCAATTCTCGCCTCAGACTAGCTATGGTGGGGTGTTGATAAACTAACCCGGCCAAAATTGAGTTCCATACGGCTCGAACAGGATAGTCATTCCGTCCTTTATAGCGGTCTAACTCCATCGTCTTGACCAATTTCTCATCGGGCATTGACTCTAAGATCAAAACTAATCTTTCTAGATCTCCTAATTCTTCAACGTCTTCCCATCCGAACAAGTTTTTTTGTGGTATAATAGCCATGGTGATATCCTCTCTGTCGGTGTTTTCGTCATATAAATACTTCGACATTGGGGATCATCACCCTTTTTTTATTGGGGTCGATTTTGGGCTAAATCTGCATTTAATGCATGGTTTGGCCCTTTTTCCATCCGTTTCTGGGGTAAAGATTATTTTGGACATTCAAAGACGCGTTACTGATCGTCCTTTCGCGACATCGCAATTAGCTCCTCTAGGATCTTCCGATTTTTCTCAATCTCTGCACTCACCTGTGCCTTACAATCCACACCATCACCTCTACCGGGCCAATCTTCGATGCTCCTTGAACATACACTTATCCTGCACAAAAATGAGCCCCTTTGCATCAGCCAGCTCTTCAGCCTCAGGGCTGGTGATTCCTTCCTGTAACCAGATTCCCTTGAGTTCCTCACGCTTAAGGGCATCCTCCACCACAGGTAAGACTTCAGCTGAAGGGCGGAATACCACAACAAGGTCAACATTTCCTTCAATCTCACTGATCGTGTTGTAGACTTTTTCCCCTAGAAGCTCCTCGCCACCAAAGGGATTGACCGGATAGATCTTGTAACCATGATGCTGCAAGTAACGGGGCACAGAATGCGCTGCTTTAGCCGGGTCTTTGCTCAGACCCACCACCGCAATATGCTTCAGTTCCAATGCTTTTTCCACCGCAGTTTTCATGATTCTCTCCTTTCCTCTCGCCAGAAAGATCAAATGTGATATAATAGACGCAATGTTATTCAAAGGAGCCTGATCGTTGTCTAAAACCTGCCTTATTCTGGACTGCTTTTCTCTAGTATACCGCTCTTTCTTCGGATTACCAACAACAATTAGGCGGCAAGATGGACAAGCTATCAATGCCGTCTTAGGTTTTTATAATACTCTTACAGGGCTGATGGAGCAATTTCATCCCGATTACCTCTTCGTGGCCTCGGATCATCCCAGTCCCACGTTTCGCCACAAGATTTTCTCCCCATATAAGGCTCAAAGGCCCCCCATGCCAGAGGAGCTCAAGACTCAAATCCCACTGATTGAGGAGGTCATTCACAGTTTTAGTGCCCCCCTGGTGAAACTTGCTGGCTACGAGGCTGATGATGTGATTGGTACCATTGCCAAACATGCACCAAGTGATACCCACTGTTATATTATTACAACCGATCGAGACGCGCTTCAACTCGTATCGGACGACGTAACAGTGATCTCACCCAATAGTAAAGCAAACAGGGTTTTCACGCCCGAACTAGTCCAACACGAAATGGGGGTACCCCCTGAGCTGGTTCCTGATCTCAAGGCCCTCATGGGCGATACAAGTGATAATATTCCTGGGATTCCCCTTGTGGGGCCTAAAACAGCCAAACGCTGGCTTGATACCTATGGTTCCTTGGACAATGTCCTCGAAAACGCCCACCTCTTAAAAGGCAAAGCAGGGCGCAATCTTATGGAGGGGCTAGAAGATGCGCTCCTGTATCGTTACCTGGCAACAATTGAGCAAAATATTCCTACATTCTGTTGTTGGCGGGCGGGCCGTCTATCCTTTGATGAACATCGGGTCCGCACAGTCCTTGATGACTTAGGGATTCGCGCCTCGATCCCCCAAGTCTCCTAATGCTCCCCCGACCTTATCTTCTTACACTCTTCTCCCTTTCGACCCTGGTTCTGACCGTGAGGGTGACTCTGCCCTCACGGTGATAAGTACAGCTTTTATGCAAACGCTTGCAAAAGTCTGCGAAGAAAATCCCAAGAATTGACCCTAACAGCTCCCTTCGAGCGTTCTAGTATGTATCCAACGTCACCGCTGCGATAAAATCCGTGTGGTCTTATCGAGTACTTCTTGGGAGCGCTCCAGATCTGCCAGGGCAACAGCTGCAAATAAGGCATCAATGGTCGCCAGCTGTGTAATGCGCGAGGCGATTCCCTCTTTGGAAAAAAGGCTCCCTCTGCCACTGGTCAAGAGGACCAGATCTGCTATCTTAGCCACACTACTTGAGGAATGATTGGTGATAGCAATCGTTGTGGCACCGCACTCCCTTGCTGTCTCCAAGGCTTCCGCAATCTCCCTGGTTTCACCAGAATGGGATAATCCAATGGCAACATCGCCAGGCTCCAGTAAAATGGCCCGGGTAATTTGCATATGAGCATCGACAAAGGCGCTAGCCAAACGCCCGATCCGCGAGAACTTTTGCTCCCCATCAAGAGCCACAATACCCGAAGAACCCAGACCGTAAAAGTGGATCTCCCGGGCTTGGACAAGTGCGTCTACTGCTTGTTCCAAGGCCCTATCATCTAAGACCTGTGTGGTGTCTTGAAGGGCGTTCATATTGGCGCGAAACACCTTCTCCTTAATCGTGCGTGGATCATCACCCTGCTCTAGTTGACCGTCCACGAGGGTATGTCTCACCACTACGTCTTGGGCCAAGAGTATTTTAAACTCCTGAAACCCTTGATAACCTAGACGCTTGCAAAACTTGACCACTGTGGCGTCGCTTACCTTGGCCGCTTTGGCCAGTTCCGTAATGGATACATGTACAACACGTTTGGGATTTCGCAAGACATAGTCTGCAACCCGACGCTCGGCAGGTTTAAAACTGGGATAAATGCTCTTGATATTCAGTAGCGTATTATTTCTTCGAGTCAAGTTACTGCCCCCTTCTCATTAGTCTCTTTGTAATAATTAGTACTATCGCTTAATTCGCACTTTATCCACAAGATCCTTCCTAATCACCCCATTACAACCTGGAGTCTTTTTCCCTATATTATCTGAATTCTATTGACAATTAAGTGATTTAGCAGTACACTGGGGAAAAGAAAGGAGGTGACGACGATCTGGTTAGCCTTATTCTTCAGCTTAATGAGTTCAATTCAGCCCTACGAAACAACGAGATATGAAGGGCTCATAGCACAGAGCACTCCTTGGGATTGCGCTTCGGCAGCTGCGGCCAGTCTCTTTGTCTTGGCCTCCGAATCGGACCAACCAAGACTTCCTGTCGAGGAAATGAAGGGTGCCTCTCTTTCCGCTCTCAGCAAGTACTTTACAGACCGGGGTTGGGAGACGATTGCCTACAAACTCACTTGGCCACAGATCCTGTACTTTTTTGAACACTGGCCCCATCGCCCCCTCCTCGCCCATCGTCACTTAGAAGAGGGTCACTATGTCGTTCTCTTAGGCTTGGTGGACGAACTTCTTGTGGTGGCCAACCCATCCTCGGGAGTGCAGGCGGTAGATCCGCAGGATTTTCTCGCTGATTTTTCCGGATTTACCTTATACTTCCCCAATCTTCCCGCCCTTTCCACCGTAGAGAAGATTCTTACTTCCGCGGAACAACGGCTCAAGCTCCTAAAATACTCTGTAGCAGAACTGTAAGGAGGACAGAATGTCGAACAGAATGATTGCCTGCCTATCGTTTCTTATCTTTCTCCTCACTGGATTCTCCCACTCCGAGGCGGCCTGGATGTTAGAAGGCCAGGTATTGCACTTACCGTATCAGGACAGTACAATCTACCTCAGTCAACTCAGTTTGAAGCTGGTGCCCCATAAAGACACGGAACTTATAGCCTCGCTCCCCTTCCAATACAGCCGTATTCCGGGGTTTCGGCAAGTGGAGTTCCTCTCTCCACGCCTTTCCCTTGTCTACACGCCATCCTTTGATCCAGTCCATTCTGGGATTCTTAAGATAGACTATGACCTTAAACCTCAAAACCTCAGGCTACAAGGTGGCCTTTCCCTGGTCCACGATCCCCTGGCCATGAACCTTGTCATCTCCTACTATGAACGAGACATTTCCTTGGACGGTTCAGTGGTTTTCGCAGTAAATGAAAGATGGGCCCTAGGGACCCACCTCCATTATGCGAAAAACTCTGTCTTGACCTACGAGATCTACCACACTTCGAGAAATGGAAAGCACCGACAAGTCCGATACAGTCACTCCCTCGATGGTTCTATGCAGAGTCTCGGTTTCAAACTAACCCTCTAAAGAGCATGTTCAGCCAGTTCTTCCAGCTCACCGAGGAGCTCTTCGAATACAGCCATGGCCTGGACAATAGGCTCAGGTTTACTCATATCAACGCCGGCCTTTTGCAGTAGATTGACGGGATAATCCGAACCGCCACTACCTAAAAACTCTAGGTAGCGATCCACTGCAGGCTGGCCTTCCTCCAAGATCTGCTGGGAGAGGGAAATCGCCGCAGAAAACCCGGTTGCGTATTTATAGACATAGAAGGGTCGATAGAAATGGGGAATCCGGGCCCATTCCATGGCAATGGCCTCATCCACAACCATATCAGGACCATAGTACTTCTTGTTCAAATCATAATAGATCTCACACAAGGCTTCGCTGGTTAACATTTCACCGGCACCGACTTTACCGTGTACAATCATTTCAAACTCGGCAAACATCGTCTGCCTAAAGACGGTACCCCTAAACTGCTCGAGGAAATGATTCAGGAGGTAAGCCCGTTTCTTTGGATCCTCCGTCTTCTTCAGTAGATCATCCATGAGCAAGGCTTCATTGAGTGTAGAGGCAACCTCCGCCACAAAGATTGTATACTGTGCGTTGACAAACTCTTGCGTTTGATTTGAATAGAAAGAGTGCATGGCATGGCCTAATTCATGGGCTAACGTGAACACATCATTCAACGTCCCTTGGTAGTTAAGGAGCACATAGGGATGCACTCCATAGGTTCCCCAAGAATAGGCACCACTTGTCTTGCCCCGATTCTCGAGCCAATCGATCCAGCCCTCACTGAAACTTCCATCCATATCTTGGAGATACCTATCTCCCAAGGGATGTAGGCCTTTTCGAACCATGGCCATGGCCTCATCACGACTGAATGTCAGATCTTGATCAGCCACCATGGGCACATAGATATCATACATGTGAAGTTCATCGAGACCCAAGAGCTTTTTGCGCAGGCGCACATAGCGATGCATCAATGGCAAATGATCATGGATGGAGTCAATTAGGTTCGTATAAACCTCAGGATCCACATTGTCTTCGTGGAGGGCTGCCTGGAGAGACGATTCATATCTGCGAGCCTTGGAGAAGAACCGTTCCTTTTTCACCGCGGATGTAAAGGTTTCGCACAGGGTATTCTTCCAAGCAGTGTAGGTCGCATAGAGGGCGTCAAAAGCGCCGCGCCGAACATCACGATTCTGCGACTCCAAAAGCTGACCATAGCGTCCATGGGTCAGCTCCACGTCTTCGCCGGCATCGTTTTTCACTTGGGGAAACTTCAAGTCTGCATTATTAAACATGCCGAAAATATTGCGCGGTGCTTGGGCCAGTTCCCCTGCAGAGGCCAAGAGTTGTTCTTGCTCAGCTGGAAGCGTATGTTCCTTTCTACGAAGAATGTCCTCCAAATAGTGCTCGTAGAGACTCAACCCCGGAGTCTCACTGATCCATTGTTTGACTACGCTTGTTTCTAGGCTAAGAATCTCTGGCACAAAGAAAGATTGAGCCTCATCAAGCTCCACAGCCGCAGCCATGGCCGATCCTGCATAACCCTGATATAAGGTGTTCCCGTTGTCCTCATCCTTGCGCATGAGGGCATAGACTATCACCCGATCAGCCAGCAACGAAATCTCATCCCGTAGCTGCAAAGCCTGCAAGAGGTTAGCTCCGGAAGTCAATGTGCCTTTTAGTTCCAACACCTTTTCCTTACTGGCCTTCAGTTTCGCCAGATCTTGTTCCCACAAATCATTATTCGGATAAATATCCTCTAAGCGCCATTTCAGCTCCGCTGATAACTCATCACGCTTTGGTAGTTGTCCCATTCTGTCACTCCTTGCTTACTGTTATTCTAGTATTTGTTCGCCTTAGGGGAAAACTCTCCTTCATGAAAGGGAAAAACAGGATCAAGGCCCTTCATGTAGAAATGGTAGGATTGAGGTGAGGTTGGATGTATAAGGACGAAGTTCTAGCCCTAGACATTGGTACACGAACAATTGCAGGTTTGATTCTGGCATCTACCGATACAGGTTTCGAGATTAGAGACGCTAGTTTACAACCGCAGTTACCAGGTGCAATGGCTGACGGCCAGATTCACAATATCGACGCTGTGGCCAGTTCTATCGCGAAAATTAAGAGTGAACTCGAAGCGAACTCTAATGCTCCTCTCACAAAAGCGGCTGTGGCTGCCGCCGGTCGGTCGTTAATGACCAAAACCGGTAGCAGTAGCTTTGATCTGGCACCTGGACAGCGTCTCAGTGCCGATGAGGTCAGGGCTCTCGAGCTTGACGCCGTACGCCAGGCTGTCAAACAACTCTCCTCCGACAATAGCGGTGGAGTGATGCATAGTTATCTTTGCGTTGGCTATAGCGTGATTCAATACTACCTTGACGGAGAACCCATCGGTGCTCTCCAAGGACACCAGGGCCAACGGGCCCAGGCCGATATTATCGCGACATTCTTACCTCGCATTGTCATTGACTCCCTCGGTACCGCCCTGAATAGCGCTGGTTTAGCCATGGATACACTCACCTTAGAACCTATCGCGGCCATGCATGTGGTGGTCCCTCCCACCATGCGAATGCTTAATATCGCCTTAGTTGATGTAGGTGCCGGAACCTCAGACCTTGCCATCTCCGCTGATGGTACCGTAAAAGGCTATGGAATGGTGGCTTACGCAGGCGATGCAATTACGAAAGGAATCGCCGATCACTTTCTCCTGGATTTCAAGGTAGCTGAGCAAGTTAAAGTGGAACTACGATGTGACCAAGACTCGGAGTGCAAAGATGTGTTTGGCAATACCCTGCGATTGTCCTATGACGAGGTCTTAGCTGTCATACGTCCCCGTGTGGAGATTCTAGCCGACAAGATCGCCCAAGAAGTCATCCGTCTCAATGGGGGCTCTCCCAAGGGTGCGATTCTCATCGGGGGCGGAAGCCGTGTGCCCGGTTTAGCCCAGCTTTTGGCTCAGCATTTGAAGTTACCCGAGAATCTCGTCCGCATCAGAGACCGGGAAAGCTTGGAGATTGTCCATGGTCTACCCCACTTTGATGGACCTGAAGTGATCACCCCCATAGGGATCGGTTGTACCCATTTGGATGGGCGATCCATGGAGCTCATCCATGTCACCGTCAATGAACAGCACCTTCAGTTCCTAACCATGGCCACCTCAACCGTGGGTGAAGCCCTCCTCCACGCGGGTCTTAAACCGGCGGAGCTGGTGGGTCGACCAGGTACTGCCTTCACTGTGGAGCTGAATGGCCGCTGTATTGCCCTACCTGGTTCTTTAGGCCAATCGGCCGTGATTACGAAGAATGGAGAACCCTGTGAACTGAACGCGCCTCTCGTCGATGGCGATCATTTGCAGGTGCAACCGGGGGAAGCGGGCTCTGCTCCTTGCATCACTTTGGGAGAGTTTGTCGATGAAGCCGCCCACAGTTTTTCCCTGACCTTTAACGGTTCGCCACTGACAGTGAGGGCAACACTTCGAGTCAATGGTGAAGAAAAACCCTTTGACTATGTCCTGCAAGATCGGGACCAAATCTTGTTAACACCCCTAACAGACCTCGAAGATCTCTTTGAGCACCTTGGTATCCCCGTGGAACAGGAGATATCTTACTATCTCAACGGCGAAAGCAAGGAAGCTGTGGAACGAGTGGAGGTCTTCATAGGTAACAGCAAGAAATCACTGAAGACACCTCTCCAATCTGGTCTTGAGATCAGTTATGTTCGCAGGCCTTTTACATTACGAGACCTTTTCACTGAGCCAAGTACCAGCATCCCCGAAATCACCATCAAGGTAAATGGGGAGCCAATTACACTTACCCGTAAAGAGGTGACACTCTTGGTGAATGGGCAAGAGGCATCCCTGGACTACAAAATAAGACCCCATGATCGCATCGAGTATAACCCGGGATCAACTGGGGTCCTTAGTGCTTACATAGTCACAGATATCTTCCGAGACTATGAACCAGACGGTGAGTTCGCCAAAAAGGGCGGGAACATTTTAGTCAACGGTAAGCTCGCCGGTTTCACTACCACCATCAAACATGGTGATAATGTGGAGTTCGTCCCCTATGGAGTGGGAATTGCAAACTCCTGAATACCGTGGGCATAGGGTGCCAATTCATAGAGGCCAAAGCAAATCACAGCCTGCGTATCTTGTAAATAGAAGCCTTGGTCTTCCTGAAAATCAGTGACGCTGAAGGAGTCGATAAAGAAGTGTTCGACTTCTTCTTTGATTTTGGCGTCAATGATTTCGGCGGCCCTCTCGAGCTCAACCTCGGAATCAAAGAGATCGGTAAAGGCTATTCTGTGTCCCGAAGTCAAATCGACGTTAATATACTCAAAATACGTCATCCCATGGGCACCGCCGGTGAACGAGTAGTTGATGATGGCTAGGCTCAAGAGGCCTCCTTGATTCAGCTTGACCTCAAAATCCACAATGCCCTGATAGGGAAAACCATGATAATCTTCACCAGGGTCCCCAAACTCCACGATCATGTCCTTCATTTCCTCCACATACATGTGGAACTGATCCCGCAGCCTTTGGTTAAATTCCGCCTCCCACTTTTCATTGGCAACCCCAACGAGCTGGGGCAGGCGAGCGGAGATCTCCAGTTCAGGTGTGACTAACTCATACACATATTCATGAACAGTAACTACGTTGGGGAACCCGTCCCCCATTCTCTGCCAATACGAGTTCACGCCGGAAGCCCCCACTAGGCTGGTTGCCAGTAGAAAAAGCATGGCAGCCAAAATACCTACCCTCTGTGCATTTCTCATGGAGTATCGCCATCCTCTCCCCTTACTCAAAAACTATCTTGGCAGTGCCAGTGGTGGGATTTTTCCCTTTGATCGTTACCGAAAGTTTTAGCTCCTTACCCTTCCAATTCTCGTCGTAATACTGTATAAAGCTGTCCTTCGTAAACACGCCATCATAGTCAAAAGCTGGGGCCAAGGAGACCTCTGGTCCCTCTTCTTCAAGCTTGATGCCAGGAACGATGATGGTCGTCGCACCAATATCGAAGGTAAACGGTTCAAAAACGTCCTCTCCGTCCTCATCAACTACTGCAACAATGCCGCCTTCGATCGTATAGCTTGTACTAAAACCCGAGGTGCTCAACTGCAGTTTTATATCCTTGATGTGTAGGTCATTTTCCCATAATGTCTCGGCAGTGAGCTCGATTGGATTTGGCTTAATTGCTACGTTTACCTTGGGAGTTAGACAACCCGTCAGAAGCGCTACAACTAAGATCATACCGCTAATTAAAAGCCATTTCTTCATAATTTTTCCCCCTCATTGATAGTACATTCTTTATTCACCTTCGTTTTTCTTTCACCTGCACCCCCTAGGAATTTTGACCCAGAAACAGGAACCCAGGCCAGGGAAGCGAATCTTCTAGGAAGTCTTATCATGTAAAGGAGCGATAGAGTGGCGTTATTATTCGGCGCATTGGTGCTTGGATTCCTCCTGGCACGATCCCAGGTCTATGGTGAGCAACTGAAGAGAAAGGTAGGTATCATAGGCCAAGGTGCTTTATTGGTGCTCCTTTTTTCCATGGGTCTCTCCCTCGGTGCGAACCCCGAGCTCACCAAAGCGTTGCCAAGTCTAGGCCTCAAGGCCCTCATTCTGAGCCTGGGTGCCATTTTCGGCAGCGTTCTCCTAGTTTGGCTTGTCACCCGGAGGGCTGCCCGATGACATGGAAGATTCTAATCAGCCTGGTCTTAGGTTTCTTCGGAGGGGTGTTTTTCTTGCCCCAGGGCCTACCTGGCATGCTTGAACCTCTGACCGACCTTTCTCTAGCCGTTCTACTCTTCGCGGTGGGTTTTGATCTGGGCCAAGATACCGATTTAGGACGAAAGATAAGGGACCTGCCAAGAGTGAGTTTGGCGGTCCCAATTGTGATTGCCCTTGGCTCCCTTCTTGGAGCCATGGTGGCAAGTTTCATCGTTCGGATTCCTCTAGGTGAGGGTGCTCTAGCGGGGGCAGGATTTGGTTGGTATTCCCTCTCCGCGGTCATCATTGCTCAAGACTATGATGTGACCGTCGGTGCTCTGGCCCTCTTGACCAATGTCCTGCGGGAAGTCTTTGCCATCCTATCGATTCCTTACATCGCAAAACGCGTCGGATATTTGTCGGCCATAGCCCCTGGAGGGGCCACAACTATGGATGTAACACTACCCATCATTTCCCAAAACACAGATGCCCAAACAACTTTAGTTGCCTTTTACTCAGGCACCGTACTCTCGCTCCTGGTTCCCATTGTGGTTCCCCTGATCATCGCCTGGCTCCAACGTCTAGGTTAGTCTAAAGGCTCCAAAGGAGGCACCCGATCACCTGTTAAGGGCATAGCTTGACTGGGAATGGGCCTGGCCCAACGTACCGCATTGGTGATGACTTGTTGTACCTCTTTTTGATGGTAGATGGGATAGGTTTCATGACCAGGTGCAAAATAGAATACCTTGCCAAAACCACGCTGGTAGCAGCAACCGCTACGAAACACTTCGCCCCCCGCGTACCAGCTGACAAAGACTAGAGTATCAGGCTCTGGGATATCAAACCTCTCCCCATACATTTCTGTGTGGGGAATCTCAAAATAATGGTCGAGGCCCTGGGCAATGGGATGTCCAGGCTCAATAACCCAAACACGTTCCTTCTCTCCAGCTTCACGCCAGCGCAAACTACAAGTCGTGCCCATGAGTCGTTTGAAGATCTTCGAGTAGTGCCCGGAATGAAGAACAATCAGCCCCATTCCTTCCAACACTCGCCGCTGAACTCTGTCCACTACCTGATCATCTACTTCATGATGAGCTTTATGGCCCCACCACAGCAAGACATCGGTCTGTTGAAGTACCTCTTCGGTCAGACCATGTTCTTCTTCACGGAGTGTGGCCAAGCGAACCTCCATGTCTCCTTCTTGACCAAGGAACTCGCCAATAGCCCCATGAATTCCCTGGGGATAAACCGCCCCTATGGCTGCATCCTCAACCTCGTGCAGATACTCGTTCCATACTGTCACTCGAATCTTCTTATCCACAGGTATTCTCCTTCTTCCATTGAAAGTTCGTATTCTTCTGCCCCAAGAGCCAAGTAAACAACTCCGGTTCAGAATAGGCGCGATTCCAGGAATTGTGCCCTACTCCTTCATACTTGGTGTAACGGATCGGGGCCTCGAGACCTTGTAGCACCTCAACGAGTTCTTCGGTTTGCCGAACATGTACGACTTGATCATCGGCTCCATGAAAAGCCCAGATGGGCACATCCTTGAGAAGAGCCACTTTTTCTGGAAAACCCGTTAAGGGCATGGCTCCACCGCAGATGGGGACAAGGGCAGCAAAAGCCTGAGGTTGATGAGAAGCCCAATGCCAGGTGCCAAAGCCACCCATGCTCAATCCAGTCAGGTAGATTCGTTCTTTCTCAACTGGATACTTCGCCAGGATTTCTTCCAACAGAGAGTCGAGCTCATCTAGGCTCCGATCCCAAGTACAGTCCACAGGACACTGGGGAGCGACCAAGATGAAGGGGAACTCCCTGCCCTCCTCTACGTCTCGCACCAGTCCTTGTCTTGACAATAGCTTGGTATCACTTCCCCGCTCGCCGGCGCCATGCAGAAAAATGACTACAGGCCATGTTTCACCCGATGCTTCGCTAAAGCCGTCAGGTAAATAGACCAGGTAGGGAAGACATAGATGTCTCGTAATCGTTTTCTCCATACGATGCGATAAGATTTGCATGAGGCATCATCCTTTCTCCTAGTTGCACATACGCGTGATCATTTCTTCGCAACTAAGGGATCTCCTGGCTAGCAAGGAAGAAAGGTAGGCACCTTTGGCGGGAGCAAGAGGTACCTCCATAATAGAACACTCTGGATATAATAAGTGCAGTAAATATTCTACCCGCGAACGGATCGTCTCCGAACCGAGCAAGACGGATCCATATAAGCCAATCGTAGATTCTCTGGCATTGGAAGTACTGAATAAGTCCATTGCCATCTGTACCAAATCAAATGCAATGTCATGGGCCACTTCCAAAGCCAAGGGGCTGCCATGACCCACAAGCTCATCGAGAAGATCAGCAAATGTAGTAACCGGTTTCCCCATTTTTAGTTGCTGTTTTATAAATAAAAGACCTTCTTTACACTCCCTATAGGGCGTGTTCTTCGTCTCTTTGAGCTTACTTCTGATCCGGACTAGAGGACTCCAAATGACACGATCCTGTGTGCTTGCATATTGCCGGCCGTCAGCATCCTCCAAGATTGCTAGAGCACAATGGCCACCAACCAAGAGTAAGCGGTTGTCACCACCCATCCCCAGAAGAGAGCTTGTAGCGAAGTCCTCCACGGTTACATTTACTCCCTGTAGGTAACCTGAAACCAGTTCCAAAATCCCCCAATCAGCCAACGCAAAATCACCTTTGTATGTAAAGCAGGCTCCGACCAAACGAGAACGTTTTTCCCAACCGATAGTTTGGCGGATCAGATCTCGAAAATTCTTTCGAGCTTGCTCCATTCCCACGTACTGATAATTCACTGTTCTCCCAATACAAGTGGCAGTAATCCTACCAGAAAGATCGCCCACAACAGCGGAAGCGAAATGATCATTGTCCGCGATACCCAAGATAAATCGGTTCCCCATGTGTAGCCGCTTGAGTAGCCGTATTTGACTATAGCTCAACTTACATCACGATTCTGTCTATTTGGTGCAAAAAAACAGCTACTCTCAGCTTCCCCCCCTTTGTTGAATTTTGGCATCTTTCACATTATACCACGGTTGGAGGAATAAGACTAGCTTCTCTAGATTTCCTCCACTCCTACCGCAACCTGGCGCAAGACATCTTCCACAATACTCCTTCCAGTGACGCCCCTGAGGGCACTATCTGTTTTCAATGTTAGGCGATGGGCCAGGACCGCCACAGCCATGGATTTCACATCATCGGGGGTGACGAAATTTCGATTCTCCAGGGCAGCAAGGGCCTGTGCCGCTCGAATCAAAGCTAGACTACCCCGAGGTGATACCCCTAAATGTACCTGGGGGAGCTGGCGAGTTGTTTGCACTAAGCGTACGATGTAATCCCGGACCGAATCTTCCACGAAAACGTCTCTAACCACCTGTTGTAGCTTCACCACTTCATGAGGTTCGGTCCATTGTTCTAGACTTGTAATGGGATGTTCCCCTTGCAGTCGACTTAGGATCTGCTTTTCCTCCTCCAAGGTGGGATAGCCCAATTGCAATTGGAGGAAAAAGCGATCCAGCTGGGCTTCTGGCAAAGGAAAGGTTCCATCAAACTCCACAGGGTTTTGGGTTGCCAACACCATAAAGGGTTTGCCTAGGGCATGGGTGACGCCGTCAACCGTAACCTGTCCCTCTCCCATGGCCTCCAAGAGACTCGATTGGGTCCGAGGTGTGGCTCGATTGATCTCGTCAACCAAGACGATTTGGGCCATAATCGGGCCAGGCCGGAACACAAAGTCCTCCTTTTTCTGATTGAAGATCGACAAACCGGTAATATCTGTTGGAAGCAAATCAGGAGTACATTGAATACGACTAAAGCTACCTCCAAGCGAAACTGCTAGAGAACGGGCTAACATGGTCTTACCCACCCCTGGAACATCTTCTAATAAGACATGCCCGTCACTCAATAGCGCAACTAAGAGAAGTTTTGTGGTTGCTTCCTTCCCCACCATAACCTTGGCAACATTAGTCGTGATCCGCTGGCCAAATTGGGCTACATCATATACAGTCAGCTCTGCCATCTCTATTCTCCCTTCA
>JAAYOK010000301.1 GCA_012520355.1 Bacillota bacterium
CGAGCTATTTGCGATGCAGCGATTTTTTGAACTTAACGGCGGCCATCTCTGCCTTTAAAGCGATGGAAATACAATTTGATGGCCCTAAAAGACCCGATTTAAGTCTTTCTAAACTAAGACGACAGTTTTAGGGATCAAGAAATAAGCCTATTGTTTTGGTTTCTTTTTCTTCTCTGTTGCTGCTCTTAGGCTGAAGCCACTAAGCTACGCATGAGATCCGGTCTTTCCTGTCTGACACGGCCTACAGCCATGGAAAGCATCACACAGAAAGCTAAACCGCAACGAATGTTCATCTTCTGCAAACCACGAATATTGTGATTCTCAAAGTTGAAAAAACCATCGATCCGGGAATTCACACGCTCAACTGCAGTCCTTTTTTTGTAGGAACGTCCCCACTTGTAGGAGGAACGTGCTATCGGTGTGAATAAACGTCGGTTTTCACTCATTTTAATCCGGATCCCCCGTGAAACTGGGCATTGGTTTTGTCCTTCACATTCTATCCCGTAATGTGTAGCTGGACATCTATATTTGAGAGTTTGACGGTCTTCCTCAAAACCCCCATACGCCATCTGTCTTTCTTTTGTCTCGCTGGGACAATAGCAGTAAATTGTTCCTTTAAAGTCGTAGCCAACATTGGTGTGATCACCAAGAAGCCTGGTTTTATCGTGATCTTCTTTCCACATATTTCGAATGTCTATCACTGGCTTAATCCCATACTCGTCCCATAATTTCTCGATAAATTTCGTATCATCATAACCCCTATCAGCTGAAAGCTCACCACATCGCTCTAGAAGCTCTGGATGTTGGCTTGCTAGAATATTAATCATGCCATGAGCCTCAATAATCTCTGCATTTGATGCTGGTGTTACCCGGTAATGAACAGGCAATTCATACTCGGCATCCACAATGAGATGAAGGCGATAGCCAAACCACTTAACCACCTTTTCGTAAGGTGTCCCGTCGGCACGGTTCCCTTTGTACACCTTCTTACCCCAGTCACCATCAACATCTCGACGCCCATCGGGTTTTTGATCACTTTTGCCGTTAGCGAAGCTAGGTAAAGCTTTGCCATCAATGGCCAATACACTTCCGAAATCTGGCAGAAGCTCCATCGCTGTCTCCACAAGAGAATTAAACATTTCTTCCACCAGATGACTATACGTGGTCATTAGACGGTTGAGGAAACGTGAGTAGGCAAAGTCTGTAGGTACTGCTTCTACGCCCTTCCAAGGGTCAAAGCCACATAACTCGCGTAACTGCGCATTACGCTTCAATTCCCTGCGCAGACTGGCAATTGTGTTGTGTTCATAGACGATACCAGCCAGAATAGAATTCCATACCGCTCGAACAGGATAATCATCTCTACCTTTGTAACGCACTTCTTCCATCGCCCTAACGAGCCTTTCGTCGGGCATGGACTCTAGTACCAAAACTAATCGTTCAAGATCTCCTAATTCTTCAACCTCTCTCCACCCAAACAGCTTTTTTTGTGGTATAATGGCCATGGTGATATCCCTCCAGTCTGTGTTTGGCTCATACTGGATACTTCGACATGGAGGGATCGTCACCTCTTTTTATTGGGGTCAAATTCAGGCACAGAGGGCATTTTCTGCACTTTTGCGCCTGTTTTTCAATGCTTTTTGGGGTAAAGATTTTTCTGTGTCTCTAAAGAACGCTTGTAAATCACTCCTTGCGAACATCGCAAATAGCTCTGCTCATTTTCATAAGTTCTAAGAAATGCAGGACAAGCATGGCTGAAAACATGCAGGAGAACAGGCCCAAGAGCGGAAGATATTCTCACAAAAGAACTTTTGGGAAGGGATGAAACAATTGGAGAAGCTACGCCTTGATGACTTTACAAAATACAAATTCCTCTCTGGCCTAGAACACAATCCAAGCGGCACACATGCCTGCTTCGTGGTCCACGAGGCCAATCTTGAGGAAAACGACTATACCTCGAATCTATGGATCTTGGAAGTCAGCACAGGGAGTTCCTATCAGTTAACGGCCCTAGGCAAAGAACGTTCCTTCATTTGGCTCAGCGATCAGGAGATCCTCTTTGCTGCCACCCGCAGCGCAAAAGATCAGGAGCGCCAAAAGAAAGGAGAACAATTTACCGTTTATTACAAAATCAATATCCATGGTGGCGAAGCTGTGGAAGCTTTTCGAGTTCCCCTCAGGGTGAGACAGCTTAAGCCCCTTCCAGATCAAACCTTTCTGCTCACGGCAACGTATAATCCTAAATACAAGGATCTCACAGGCCTGGATGATGAGGAAAAAGCCAAGGAATTAAAACAGAGAGAGGAAGGAAAAGACTACGAGGTCTTAGAAGAGATCCCCTACTGGAGCAACGGAGGCGGCTTCACCAGTGGAAATCGCACGAGACTTTACATCTACGATAACAGAGATCAATCTCTCCAGGCCCTCACCAGCGAGACCATGGATGTGGAAGGCGTCGAACTTAACCAGAACAAGACTAAGGCCGTCTTTCCAGGTTCAGACTATACGGGGATGATGCCCCTTCGTAACTCCCTCTACCTCGTGGATTTAGAGTCAAGAGCAGTCTCCAAACTAACTCCCGACGAAGAGTTTTCTTATTGGTCAGCCCACTTTATCTCGGATGAACTTCTTATGGTTAGGGGAAGTGCACGGCAGCGCTATGGCCTCAATGAAAACCCTCATTTCTATTCGCTCAGTACGCAAGACGGCACCAAGACCCTCCTCACCCCTGACTTCGATCTCTCCATGTATAGTTCTGTAGGATCTGACTCCCGCTATGGTGGAGGCAAAGGAGTGGTCCAAGACGGCGAGTTCTTGTATTTTGTCACAACAGAAAGGGAAAGCTCCTACTTAAACCGCATTAACCCACAAGGACAAATTGAGAAGGTATCCCAGAAACCTGGTTCCATCGATTCTTTTAGCGTCAAACATGGTCAGGTTCTCGTTGTTGCTCTGCGGGACTTAAGTCTGCAAGAGGTATATAGTCTCCATGACGGCGAAGAAACCAAATTGACCAGCTTTAACCGTTGGGTAAACGAAGAACGGACACTCTCCCAGCCAGAAGCACTAAGCTTTCCAATCGATGCAGATGGGACCTGCGAAGGTTGGATTCTCAAACCCGTAGGCTATACCCCGGGACAGAAATATCCGGCTATCTTAAATATCCACGGCGGACCAAAGACCGTCTTCGGAACTGTCCTCTTCCATGAAATGCAATATTGGGCCAACGAAGGTTACTTCGTCTTTTTCTGCAACCCCCGGGGTAGTGATGGAAAGGGGAATGAATTCGCAGATATTCGCGGCAAGTATGGCACCATTGACTATGACGATTTGATGCGTTTCACAGACCTCGTCTTAGAAAAGTATCCCGAGATTGATCAAGCTCGAGTGGGTGTTACAGGCGGATCCTACGGCGGATTTATGACCAACTGGATCGTGGGCCACACTGACCGTTTCAGGGCCGCGGCCTCCCAGCGTAGTATTAGTAACTGGGTTTCCATGGGCTACACCACGGATATCGGTTACTATTTCACTCCTGATCAAATTGCCGCTACCCCTTGGACCGACTACGAGAAGCTTTGGGAGCATTCTCCCCTCAAATATGCGGATCGGGTCAAAACCCCCACCCTCTTCATTCACTCTGATGAGGACTACCGTTGCTGGGTGCCAGAGGCTTTACAGATGTTTACAGCCCTAAAATACCATGGTGTTGAGTCAAGGCTCTGCCTTTTTAAAGGAGAAAACCATGAGCTCAGCCGGGCCGGCAAACCCAAACATCGCATTCGCCGTCTAGAAGAGATTACAAACTGGTTTCATCGCTTTCTCAAAGAACAGTAGCCGAAAATCTAGGGGACGTGCCCAGGCGCGTCCCTTTTGCTCAGGAGGTTCTTATGACAACAATCCTCTATATCCCCCTCGATGAAAGGCCCTGTAACCTTATCTATCCCCAAGCACTGTTGGAATCCACCCGCGATCCAAACGTCTTACTCAAAACACCACCCATCCGTGTTCTAGGTGAGAAGAAGAAACCAACGGACCTTGGAGCCCTTTGGAACTGGCTTGAAGAAGAAGCACCCACCGCAGACATGGTACTTTGCTCCCTAGACATGCTCTTTTTTGGCGGCATTGTACCGTCTCGTTTGCACCACAAAAGTGAGCTGGAACTCAGAGACGATCTCCAGCGCTTCATGTCCCTCAAAGAGATCTATCCAAGACTTCGCATCTATGCCTTTAACTTAATCATGCGTGTTCCAGCTTATAACTTAAGTGATGAGGAACCCGATTATTACCGCGAGTATGGCGAAAGGATCTTTCGCTGGGGATGGTATTCCGACATGCTCGAGCGGGGTGAAGCAAAACCAGAGACGAAGCAAGAACTGGACTTGATCATGGCTTCAATCCCCCAGGAAGTCCGGGATGACTACCAAGCCCGGCGCCGCCTCAACCATCTGCTCAACAAAGAAGCTCTCAGCCTTGTTAAGCAAGGGATCCTAGACTTTTTAGTCATCCCCCTCGATGATTGCGCTGAATACGGTTTCTCGGCCGCGGAGCAAAAGAGACTCCTCAAACTGGTGGAAAAGGATGTCCTCCATGCACAGGTACACATCTATCCAGGCGCAGACGAAGTAGGTATGGCGCTTTTGGGCCGCATGTATAACGAACTAAAGGGTAGTAGACCTAGGATCTTTGTACGTTATTCTTCGACTCTAGGACCTTCCATGATCCCTCGCTATGAAGACCGTCCTTTAGGTGAGAGCATTAAAAGCCAAATCACGGTCTTAGGCGGCATTATGGTTGATAACTCCCAGGAAGCGGATCTAATCTTGATGGTCAACTCACCCACCCTAAATCATGGCAGGATGCAAGAAGCATCCCAAGCTGTCGTTGATAAAGACCCATCCTACTACTCCTTCCGTAATCTCCGGGAGTTTGTGGAGAGTATCAACTACTATATCCAAACGGGTCGAAAGGTAGCCCTCGCGGATGTGGCCTATGGCAACGGGGCTGATCACGAACTGATGCAGATGCTCCACAGAGCAGGTCTCCTAAACAAGCTCTACTCCTATGCTGCTTGGAACACACCGGGAAATACCTTGGGTACCGCCTTGGCCCATTCCGTCCTCCGCTTGCAGGAGTCGTCAGCGGACCCAGGCAAGCCCTGCAAGTTCGTCTACGATCGTTACCTAGAAGATTGGGGCTACCAGGTCTTAGTCCGCTCCTACCTAAGAAATGAGGCAGAAAGACTCGGCATCACCTACTTTGATCTCAAAGATGAACAGCCGAAGATCAGAGCCATCGCCTTCGATCTCCTCCAGGATTTCCTGGAGCAATATAGCCACAGTTTTAGCCCTGGCTACAAGTTAGACGCAGTACACTTTCCCTGGAACAGACTCTTCGAAATTGGACTTCAGACAACTCTTCGTTGATTCCCACAGGATAGCACCAAGTGGAGTTCTTCGTCTGAAGGAAAAATGCGCCATCGAGGTGAACTAAATCTGCAATTTCAGGAAGGGAGCGAGCATCTTGCTTAAGCGAATTTCATGTCCTCTAGTTATCGTCTTCACCCTGCTTCTAACCTTTGCACTTCAGGCCTCTGCTCTTGATCGGCAAAGCATGGAGGATTTGATTCACAGCAAAGAAGTGAAGCAGATTGAAGAGGCAATTGAACGTCTAGAATCTCATCTGGAAAGTCAACCTAATGATGGAGAAGCACTTTGGGTTGTGGCTAAAGCCTATTTATACCTAGGCGACCGCCTCGAGACAAACCAGCTCGAGATTTTCGAGAAGGGAAAATCCTACGCAGACGCTGCTGTGGAACACCTCCCTACGTCTCCTCACCCCTACTTTTGGCAAGCATCCCTCGCAGGCCGAATTGGCCAAACCAGGGGTATTCTAAGTAGTCTCTTTATGGTTCGTCCCATGAAGGATGCACTTGAACAGGCCATTGAGTTAGACGCAGGTTACGCCGATGCCTACTGGGTCTTAAGTCAGCTCTATCATCAAGCCCCAGGTTTTCCTGTAAGTATTGGTAGCAAGAAACTGGCTCTGCAGCATGCAGAGACGTCAGTTACACTAGATCCCACCAATTTGGAATACTTGCTCCAATTGGCGGTGGCACTAGAGTATAATGGGCGAAAAGAAGAGGCCATCGCAATCTTAGATGACCTCTTGGCAAACCCAGCCCTGGAAAAGCACCCGGAGTTAAAACTCGATGTGGAGCAACACTACCTCGATTTCACCAAGTGACTAATAGCCTAGAACAGAAATGTTGCCGTTGGACGTAGCCAAACGGACGCTGGGACCTGTGGATCGTTCAATGAAGAATTGCCTCCCCCCATAAGCCTGCTTCTCCCCAACGGCAAAGGTCACTTTCCCATTGGATGTTGTGGCTCGAAACGATCCAGCGCTTGCATGGGGGATGCGAAGTTCAAGGGATCCATTACTGGTTTCAAAGAGATAATGACCATCTCCAAGAAACTCAGCTTGACCCTCAATGCGACCATTGGAGGTCCGCAGCGCGCTGGACTCTTCCAAGATCAACTTGCCAAAGAAAATCCGCCCATTAGACGTTGTGGCATTGACTTGCCCCTGGCACGATTGGAGTTCGATCCGACCATTGGCAGTGGTTAGGTCTAGCTTGCCCTTGAAGTCTACCGCGAGGGAAATGGTTCCATTGGTAGTCTGGGCAGAGAACTCCTCGATCTGATCCGGTGAAGCCTGCACCTTGAAACTCACTTGCGCACTTGCAAATCCTGAGGAGCGTGTGGGCTTTGCCACTTTCAGCACCATTTTCCCTTGAGAAATGGTGTTTTCTACCCGAAGCTCGCCTAAGAGTTCATCCACCGTAGCGGAATTCAAGGCTCGGGCCTCCTTCTCAACGATGATACAGGGACCAGCCCCCTCCACCGGCAACCAATGGATTGATCCATTAAACCCACAAAGCTCTATCTTACGAATACCATCTAGGGAAAACTCTTCTCGTGTACGTTTTTTTGCAAATAGATCCATGATCCCAGCTCCCTTCCTGCCTTAGCTCGAGAGTACTACAATTTACCAAGTTAGGCTAGGGTCCAGAATTGGAACCATCCTCAGTCTTGAGACGGATTTTTGCAAAGTTTCCATTTTTAAGCAGGAGAATGATTATAAGTGAGGAAGGTAGTATTTAACCCTTAAGGAGGTATCCATTTGCTATGGAAAAACGAACCGTATACATGCGTGAAAATCCCCTGACTGCCCTGGGTAAGAAACTGATGGTTGGAGATCAAGCACCAGACTTCAAACTCGTCAATACGGATCTGAACACAAAAACCCTCGCTGATTATAAGGAAGGAGTTAAACTCATTAGTGTTGTTCCTTCCCTCGATACAGGAGTCTGCGATCGCCAGACCCGTCGCTTCAACGAAGAGATTTCAGCGCTCAAGGGAGCTACAGTGATCACAGTCAGTGTCGATCTGCCCTTTGCCCAAAAGAGATGGTGCGGCAATGCAGGCCTCGATGCCGCCATTACCCTCTCCGATCACCGCGACGTCTCCTTTGGCAAGGCCTATGGCGTACTCATCGAAGAACTACGTCTCTTGGCCCGTGCTGTATTTGTACTGGACGAAGACAACAAGATTACCTATGTAGAATATCTCGAGGAAATGACCGAACACCCCGATTATGATAAGGCCCTGGAGGCACTTCGAGCCTTAGTCTAGTCCCTAACAATAACCAACCCCTATCCCCTACACGCGAAGAGCCGGACACCTCCACATAAGTGTCCGGCCCTTCTCTATTTTAGAGGACATATCCGTTCCAACTGACTATCTCCGACATTTCTTTTCTCTTCTTCAGTGGCCGTGACTCGTCGAGGGGATAGCCAAGGGGAATCAAGGCCACGGGCTCTAGATGCTCTGGCAAACCTAACACGCTATGGACATGGGATGCATCAAAGGCGCAAACCCAACAGGTGCCAAGTCCAAGCTCAACGGCGGCCAAGGTTAGGTGATCCACCGCGATGGCCACATCAATATCTGCATGATCCTTACCATCTCGCCGCTTCCACGATGTCTCGTGGTTGCCACAAGCGACAATGACGCAAGGAGCCTTGGCAAACCATTCCCGGGGATAAGCTTCGTCAATCTTCGCCCTGAGAGCCTGCTCTGTGACGACTACGAAGTGACAAGGTTGGTAGTTTACGGCACTCGGTGCCAGGCGAGCGGCTTCAAGCATCTGTAGGATCTTCTCTTCTTCCACCGCTTTTTCGCTAAATTTGCGTAGAGAGTATCGCTGTGCGACTAAATCTAAGAGTGTCATGGGCATGCTCCTTCTCTTCCTAGCTAAGCTCGCTCATCCACATAAAGTCCCATTAAGCGCCGAATCCGGATTTTATGATCCAACTGGCTCGTTGAGGGAGAGTGTTTGACTACCCTGCCTGTCCGAATGTCGATGAGCACAGCTACATTTTCTTCTAAATCCTTATCAAATTGGAAGCTCAGACGATGATGATCTTTCTTTCCCTTGAAGTTGACATCCTCCACCTGATCCACTTGCTTAGGTGCTAGTTTGGGCAAACGGCCTTCGAGGAGCTCTGCAGTCTCTGGTCGAACCTGAATTCGCTCCGAGATCCTCATGCTTCCACCTCCAAAAACTATCTCTACATAATCTATCGTGTAATTTCTAACACTCTTTAGCCACTTCTCTCTCAGATTGCGTGACCGTTTTTTGAAGGGAAGATGTGGCCTAGCCCGGAAAGACTAGGCACATCACTTTGTCCCCACGGGCTTCACACTAGCC